>CAVBQH010000163.1:0-5412 GCA_963597485.1 Acutalibacteraceae bacterium | reverse complement strand
TTCACGGATCCCTGGAGTTCATGAACGCTGTATAACGGGGGTCCTAAACAGATACAAATCACGTTGACCATGCAGGCGATCGATCGCTGGTGTACAACTTTGACAGTGCGACTAATTTCAACACCACATCAGGATACGATTCCCAACAGAATACCAGCAAATACTCTGCTGTAAAGGCAGTGGCCTGTGACCCGTTCGGTACGGGACGTGACAGTTGTGTGGCGTATGTTGGCTTTAACTGCACCGGCCAGAACCACGTAGATGTAATGACCTGGCTGTACGACTATAAAAACGGAAAAAGTTCAGAAGTAGTAAAACTTGCAACACTGAACTGGACGAATATCGATACAACACTTACCAATGCGCAGATGTCCAATTTTGTTGCCATAACTGCCGGTAACTATAACGGCAGCGTCAATGAAACGGCGGGTTATGGATTTGCAACGGACAGTGTCGTTATCTATGCACCCAGTTCAGGCGGGGACAGCCAGAAATCCAATGGACTTGTTGAGCTTCAGTGGCAGCAGGATCCGACTACACATCGGATTACATTGAAGAAGCAGTCGGCGCTGAGCACAAGCCTTCTGCATGTGGGCTACGGCTATGGAAATAATACATGGGCGTATGATATGCATCCGGAGGATAAGCTGGCTTGTGAGCTGGCCAGCGGAGATTTCAACTCGGATGGAATTGAAGACCTGGCTGTACTTTCCTATTGTGGGGATAGTGCTGTTAAGCAATATGGGGATGCTACACTATATGTACCCTACCTTTCCGTGTCAATGGGATCAACCGATCGAAATATTCTGGAGAATAAAACAAGTGGTGAGTACGTTGAAAAGTCAGG
The DNA here is from genome assembly GCA_963597485.1 of Acutalibacteraceae bacterium. Taxonomy (GTDB): domain Bacteria; phylum Bacillota; class Clostridia; order Lachnospirales; family Lachnospiraceae; genus CAG-791. The sequence goes on along the minus strand of CAVBQH010000163.1, from coordinate 4,565 downwards.
CGGACGCTCTGACGATGCATATCTGTGGGATACAGCTAGAAGCCCGGGCATGTCCGTCGGTGATGCCAACGGAGATGGTGTTCTGGAAATTGCAGTAGCAGGCATTCGAGCAACGCAGGCTACAACGGGCAGCAATCCAAATTCATCGTTGAAGGACGGCAAGCTTTGGAAGAGCACATCAACGGACAATATTGTCGTTGGGATTTACCAGGTGGGGGCTTCCGATACACTGCAGACCCTTAGCTTTAACACAGGGGTGGAAACAAATGTATGGAAAAAGGAAGGTGCACATAAGGGTGATTCTATTATGGAACGCTCCGGCGTAGCATTCATTGCCTTGGATGGCCAGTATACGCAGGAGCAGCTATTCATCGACGGCAGTATCTATGAATTTGAGAACAATACTGCTTCCCTTAAGACCAAGGCTGCTAAGACAGCAAAGTATTTCGACGAGGCAGATAACGGTGCCGGCAGTGTATCGATTACCAATACATATATTCAGTCTGTTGCCGTCGGAAACTTTGACCACAATTATGCGGGCCGTGAACAGGTGATGATTGTCATCGGCTTGAAGCAATCCGCTGCTCATGAGGATGCATTGGCACTTCTGGCTATAGGCGGTGTATATGATAATGACGATACGATCAATGACGGTACCAATACATCGCAGAAATATGAGAAGCACACAGGCTTTTATGACAATGGATATGAGGGCCGGGAATGCTACCTGAACCATTGTCAGGACAGTGATATCAAAGACGGCTTCAGCTGCTGTGTTGTGGCGGTTGATATTGACAATGACGGTTTGAAAATCAAGTACAGCAATATTAAGTATCTTGAGAGTGATGCGGAAGTGCAGGCAGTGATACAGGCTGCTCCGGAATTCAGCGGACTGCGGCAGTATGAACTTGCAAGTGCGACTACCTATAAAATATCTGGAAGCTACACATATGAGACCAACAGCTCCTTTAAAGGCACCATGGAGTTTGGCGGGATTTTTGGATTTAGCGCTGATCTTAAGGTTGTGAAATGGGATACCCGTGTAAAAGTGGGCTATCAGCAATCATGGGTTAGAGGAACGAGCAAGTCGAGCACAAAAACATACACTGCAACCTTTTCGGCAACCAACCAGAATCTCGTTATTTTGCGCCGGAATCCATTTTATCAGTATACCTATGAGTTGGAGGAGGCGGACGGCAATAAATCAACGGTAACCTACACAGTGGGGCAGGCGCCCTACTACGTGCAGCTTTCGGTGGAAGATTACAACAACATCGTCGATTCCTACAATAAGGTTATGCAGGAAAGAAAGGCCAAGGACGCGAACTATTCGCCGTTATATTTCGAAAAAATAACAGAATCGTTTTTGGAAGGCAATGTTGGTAATCCATGGAAATATCAGACCAGGCTTGGCGGCAAGAATGTTAAAAATGATTATTATGTCAGCAGCAGTACCTCATCGAAGGACGGAGCTTTTTCTACAAGCCCCAACTGGGTTCAGCTGGGATATGCTGCAGGCAGTACGGAAGTTTCTCTGACAGATGCAGAACTGAATAAAAGTTTTAAATCCTATACATCCGGCATGACAGTTTATGGTGAAACAACGCTTTCAGCTGGGGCTGTGGGCGGAGCTTACTTTTCTGTCTCCATGTTGGACACGACAGGCTCTTCAACAACAACGGGGAGCAGCACAGGTATTTCGACCAGAGTGGGCAACATCGATAAAGAGGCAATCCTGAAGGCGAAGGCGGCAACGGAGACCACAATTGATAAATATAGCTTCAAGTGGTGCTTTGCCGGCGGAGAAATTAAGATCGGGTATAAAGCAGGGAGCTCGGGGAACGAGGATACCTATGTCCCGTTTTTGCACCATGTACTGAAGGACCTTACAGCACCGCTTGCACCGGTGAAGTTGAACTCAATGAAACGCATCGGCGATCAAAATCTGAAACTGATTTGGACAACGCCGGCTGATGACCACTCTGGCAGGAAGTTCTATAGCGCCGATGAAATGAATTATGTAATTTATCAGCGAAATGCCTCAGAGGACGGCGAATGGAAAGCAATTACGGATGATCTTATCGCGGCCGATTGTAAGGTGGCAAAGAATGCTGATGGCACCTATACGATGGAATATGAGATTACTCCCAAGATTGACACAGCGGACGGTAATATCTACCAATATGCTGTGCGTTGCAGCCTGCTCGGTAAGGAGAACACAACAGAGAGCGTGAACTCCAATTATAAGACCCTTGCATTTATGGAGACGAAGTCGGACACCGGCGAGATCTCGTACCTGCACATTAAATATTCCGATGACGGCGGCAAGACCTTTACCGGCAATGACGGTGCGGACATCGGCAGCTGGATGGGAAGCTACACGGATCACAAAAAGGAAGCTTCCACCAATGTTTCGGATTATAAGTGGATGCAGATCAAGGGAGACGCCGGAGCTACAGGTGATAAGGGCGACACCGGAGACACCGGTGAGAAGGGTGACAAAGGCGATACCGGAGACACCGGCGAGAAGGGTGACAAAGGCGATACCGGAGCCACTGGCGAGAAGGGAGATAAAGGCGACAAGGGAGACACTGGCGAAAAAGGTGAGAAGGGCGACAAGGGCGACACCGGCGCTGCCGGCCGTGGTATTGAAACGACTCAGATTGACGGGACTGGCCACCTGATCATCACCTACAGCGACGGAACGAGCGAGGATGCAGGCTTGGTACAGGCGTATGCAAGCAGCGATGACGGCACCGCAGCCATCGGCCGCAGCATTGAAACAACGCAGATTGATGAGGACGGCCACCTGATCATCACCTACAGCGATGGAACGAATGAGGATGCCGGATTGGTGCAGGAGACTGGAGCTGGGGCCACCGGTGCGACTGGCGCACAAGGTGAAAAGGGTGACACCGGAGCCACGGGCGAGAAGGGAGAAACTGGAGCGCAGGGTGAGACCGGAGTCGCCGGACGAGGGATTGAATCCGCCAGATTGGATGAGAACGGCCACCTGATCATCACCTACAGCGATGGAACTAGCGAGGACGCCGGAGATCTGCAGGGCTATGCCAAACGCGATCCGCTGGTGTATGTCGCACTGGCAATCTCCATACTGGCGCTGCTCCTGTGCCTGTACCTGCTGTATTCCCAGAGATATTCCTCGAAGAGCATGCGGCGTATGTGGAAAAAGATGGCAGGACTTCGGGATGACGACATCGGAGACGATGATCAATGAACAAATCAATAAATCATATGAAAAAGCTATAAAACGGCTCGCAAAATGAAACTATCATATCTGGAAAAATGCAGACGTGAGCTATATAATCAACGGATATAGTGATTTACAGTGATTCAGTGTGAAGTACCTGAGAGAAACCTCGAGGGAGGCAAGGAGTCACTGCACAGGATATACCGCAGTACAGAATGAGGAGGACGGATCATCATGGAGAAGAAGAATCTGGACTGGTCGAATCTGGGCTTCAATTATATGAAGACAGATAAGCGCTACGTCGCGAACTATAAGGCAGAGGCCGGCAAATGGGACGAGGGTGCCCTGATTGATGACGATATGATCGTAATGAGCGAGGATGCCGGTGTTCTTCAGTACAGCCAGTCTGTATTCGAGGGCCTCAAGGCATATACGACAAAGGACGGACACATTGTGTGCTTCCGCCCGGATATGAACGGACAGAGAATGTATGACTCTGCAAAGCGTCTGGAGATTCCTCCGCTTCCGGTGGAGCAGTTCGTGGATTCCATTCACCAGGTGGTAAAGGCCAACACAGCATGGGTTCCGCCTTATGGGACTGGTGCAAGCCTCTACATCCGTCCGTATGTGTTCGGCATCAGCCCGGTCATCGGTGTAAAGCCGGCAGATGATTATCAGTACCGCGTATTTACGACCCCGGTAGGACCGTACTTTAAGGGCGGCGCGAAGCCAATCTATGTGAAGATCAGCGATTTTGACCGTGCAGCACCGCACGGAACCGGCAACATTAAGGCTGGTCTGAACTATGCAATGAGCCTGCATGCCATCGTAACTGCGCATGAGGAAGGCTTTGCGGAGAACATCTATCTGGATGCAGCAACCAGAACGAAGATTGAGGAGACCGGCGGCGCCAACATCCTGTTCGTGGATCAGGACGACCACCTGGTAGTTCCGAAGTCGGATTCCATCCTTCCGTCCATCACGAGAAGAAGCCTTGTGTACGTTGCGGAGCATTACCTTGGCATGACCGTAGACGAGCGCCCGGTATACTGGCAGGAAGTAAAGGACGGAAACTTCAAGGAGTGCGGCCTCTGCGGAACGGCTGCAGTCATCAGCCCCATCGGCAAGATCAACGATCATGGCACCGATTACGCGCTGGCATCCGGAATGGATGAGATCGGCCCGTGGATGAACAAGCTTCGCACAACGCTTCTGGGTATCCAGGAAGGCGAACTGGAGGCTCCGGAAGGCTGGATTCACGTCATCGAATAAGAAGCAAGCAGTTCAGCTACATATAAAGTAACTATTCAGAGCCCATTCGCAAAATCGCTGCTGCGCAGCTTTCCTTTTGCTC
>CAVBQH010000162.1:0-5470 GCA_963597485.1 Acutalibacteraceae bacterium | reverse complement strand
CTATCGGTAAAAAAAGGACCGCATTGCAGTAAAAATAGCGATAATTCGGCCCGGCAATGATGAATGAAGTACCGATGTTATAAAGCAATAGTGGGAAGACGAGTATTCCTTTTGCTTCAGATCCTTGTTTTATGCACCTTAAAAACAGCAAAAGAAGTATAGAAATCTGGAGACCAGTGTTCCAATGATATATGCTTAGCGGACCGGTGGAGAACAAAGAGAAAAGACTGGCTTCAATGGAGTCCAATGGAGCAACTGGGTGGTATGTTATTTGATACGGGTTCTCTTCTTGAAAAACAAAGGGAAGCCAGTTGCAAGGGCCAACGTCCTGCCAGATAATCCGTGTGTTTTCACGAAAAGACTGGTAGGAAGCATTAGGACAAGCAATAACTGTTTTTGCTGCTAAAGTCATTATTTTTGTGAGTGGTGTCGAGGAAAGCAGCATGCCATCGCCTACGTTCTCTCCAATGGTCCACTTGCAAGAATCCCATTCGCCGACGACATAACTGTTTTTCCAAGCGGAATCATTGGGCTCGATGGAATGAAGAAAATCCTTGGCTTCATCGGGAATGTTATCAGGATCGTTCACGAGGGCATTTACCATGATTGCCATGGGAACACCAACAGATTCTCCGACGATGTTTGCGTGCGGAGCAACATTAAAAATGCGATAGATCGGTCCTTCTATAAGCGCCGCCAATAGGAAGCTTATGAACAGAATGCGAATAACGAATGGACGATATTTTTTGTAACAAATAAGAAGGGCAAGGCTTATCGCAGCAGCCATAAGAATTCCGTTGTGCCGGACTAATATCATGGCAGTAAGCAAGAATGAAGAGGCAAGAATTGTCATTCTTGAACGCAGAATGGAGCCTTTTGTCCCTATAACCCTGAGCAGAAAAAAGTACATTAGCAAAAGAATGATGGAAAAATATACATCCTTTACAAGGGATATGTTTATCCTTCCAATGGCAGGGTTTAACGCCATCAGAATAGAAACAAAAGTGGCCATCCTTTGTGAAATGTACTGTCTGTAGAGTTCAGAAATCAGCAGAGCAGCTGCAGACGAGAATAGGACCAGCTGGACGGCAATACAAGCAGCCAGTGAATCGGACAGTCTGGTTATAGTCCAATAGAGAAACGTCACAAGTGGAGAATGCCAATTGCTGACAGGTAATTCACCATGGATTTGATACCATTGATTTAGAGCATCAAGATTAAATCCTCCGGGAAAAAATGCACACCAGAAGAACACTTGACCAAAGAGAATAATTGAAAAGCTAATGAGCCAGCATTGTGGAATTCCTGTTTGTTTATGGCATGTTGGAATGGATATTTCCTGACTATTGTCAAAATACTCGTGACAGCAAATGAAATAGATTGCCCCGAAAAGGGGCAGAGCCACGAGTAAAAATGTGATGTTTTCGGCAAAGTGAAGGGTAAGCTGTGCGGAAAGCAAAAAGGATACAAGAGTTGCTGCTCTTTTGTATTGAACTGGTGGTGATTTACGAAGACGGAACATGGTAATCCTCCCTGTGTGTTTTAAAGCATAGCAGATTTATAAAGAATCGTCTCAAATTCCTTACTCATACGATCATTACGGCACTTCAAATCTGGGCTAGGAACAAGTAAATCTGCGTGAATGGATGGCGTTTGTGAAAGAAACTAAAAACGCTTTTCACAGATCTCTCACAGAATCCCCATAGTTCAAACACAGTTTGTTCACAGGTGGCCGGTATGATAAGAACCATCAGATGAAGCAAAGAACATCTGATGACACACAACGCTTTTTCTTTTTCATAACCGGGCTGCAGCCCTGTTGCAGCCCCTCCCCCAACAAATGTGCCGCTGCGAAGTTCTCACTCCCTCCCTCATACATATTCGGGCGGCCTTCCGATACCAGCATCTGTTCTGCACTGCGCAGGATGGATGCTCTTTGTATGTGCACAATTGAAATGGCAGTTTTTTTATGCTAGTGTGAAACAGGAGGGATCTTGATGAGCGAACGTGATATTGATGTTGCAGACATGCAGTGCTGGATATTCCGAATGGCACAGGACAAATGGAAAAAAACTCCGGAGGACTGTGTCAAACTGTTTCAGGATAACGACATCTTCGGATTTATTTCCAGGTGCTACGATATCCTTCATTTGAGCAGCTACGAATGTGCTCTGAGTGATATTGAAGAAATGTTAATGAATCGAGGTGTGACAGTATGCTAACTATAGAAGATGGGATGCTTCTCTATCATGGCAGCTTTACACCGGTGCCCCGGATCGATCTTGATAAATGCAAACAAGGCAAGGATTTTGGCCGCGGCTTTTACGTCACGAGTTCCTTCAAACAGGCGCAGAGCTTTGTGCCCCTATCTGTGAATAAGCAAATTAATGAGGGAAATCTCTCTGAAAACACATCTTACGGTTTTATTTCGGTTTTCAGGCTTCACCTGGATAATACAATCGCATTCCACTCATTTCAGGCTGCTGATAAGGAGTGGCTTCATTTTGTTGCATCAAATCGAAGGAAAGTTCTTTTCCCTGAAGTTCAGAAGCAATATGCGGGATTTGATATTATTGGTGGGAAAATAGCAAATGACCGTACCGCACGTACGCTGCAGCTCTATACTACAGGTGCCTATGGAGAGCCTGGTACGGAGCAAGCAGACAGTATTGCCATTTCAACACTCCTTCCCAACCGACTGGAAAATCAGTTCTGTTTCTGCAATGAGAAAGCAATCCAGGCACTCGAATATGTGAGGAGTGAACGATATGAATATTAGCGCGTACGAAGTAACCGATCAGCAGCGGGAATCCTGTGCGGTCAGCGTTATGCGCACGATGCTCGAAGATTACAGCAATGAAACCGGGGTTCCTTTTGATACGGCCTTTTTTCAATTTGCCGCGTCACCGGCCTATAAGGTTCTGTTTGATTATTCCACCAACCTCTGGGCGGAGGGACCGGATTATCTCCGCGGGGTCTTCGAGCAAAGTCTTACATTCATGGGTGTCCGTCGACGGCAGGAGGAAACAGTGAGTAACTACATAAAGAACGTTTTGGAGCTTTTGGAGCAGGCGGCGGAGAGATTTCCGGACCGCCCTGCCTTTGGAGACCCGCAGAAGGACATTACCTTTGCGGAGCTTGTGCAGAAGGCAAGGGCTGTGGGAGAGCTTCTCACAGAATATATGACGATAGAGAGTCCGGCGGCCTTTTATCTGGAAAAGTCGGTGGATGCTGTGATCGCTATGTTCGGCGTTGTCTATGCCGGTGGTTTCTACAGCTTTATTGACGTGCGTCAGCCGGCAGCAAGAGCGCAGAAGGTTGCCGATGTCTTGCAGCCGGCGGTTTTTATTACTGATGCAGCAAATCGGGAACACGCAGAAGAGATCTCCTGCAGCGGAAAGCGGATTCTGCTGGAGGAACTTTTGGAGCAGGCGGAGAAGATCCTGGGCCGGAGAGCTGCAGAAGATAAGACTGCGGAAGCGGTTGGCGGAGCAGCTTTTTTAGTTGCTGAGGACCGGACCGGTACGAAGCATACGGCTACAAAGAGACTTACAGCGGAGCTTTCAAAGACGCTGGCCCAGATCCGGAGCCGGATGACGGACAAGGCACCCTTATACGTGAATTTTACCAGCGGCTCCACCGGCATTCCCAAGGGCGTTGCGGTCTGCCATCGCAGCGTAATCGAATTCATGGCGCACTTTGTTCCGATTTTTGGCATCACGGAGCAGGATGTCATGGGCAACCAGGCACCGTTTGATTTTGATGTGTCGGTGAAGGATATCTACAGCGGTCTTACCGCCGGAGCCAAGGTCCAGATTATTCCGCGGGAGTATTTCAGCAATCCGACGCAGCTGATGGATTATCTGTGCGAGAAGAAGACAACGGTCCTGATCTGGGCGGTCAGTGCCATGTGCTTTGTTTCCATCATGAATGCATTGGATTACAAGACACCGGAGACGATCCGTGCGGTCGGCTTTTCCGGCGAGGTGATGCCGATTAAGCAGCTGAATATATGGCGCAGATATCTGCCGGATGCCATGTATGTGAATCTGTACGGACCGACGGAGATTACCTGCAACTGCACTTATTATGTATTGGATCCTCATAAGGAATATGCGCTGGATGAGGTGATTCCAGCGGGAAAGGCTTTCGAAAACGAGAAGGTCTTTTTATTGGACGAGGAGGATCATCTGGTGCCGCAGACGGATACGGAGGGCGAGGGGGAAATCTGTGTGGGAGGAACCTGCGTTGCTCTGGGCTACTATAAGGATGCGGAACGGACGGCGGCTGCATTTGTGCAGAATCCGCTGAATGCATTTTATCCGGAGAGAATCTATCGGACCGGCGATATCGGACGATATGATGAAGAGGGAAATCTGATCTACGTATCCCGAAAGGACTTCCAGATCAAACACCTGGGACACCGCATTGAGCTGGGCGAGGTGGAGTCTGATGCCATGGCCAGAGACGGCGTGAGCCGTGCCTGCTGCATTTATGACGCGGCGAAAAAGCGCCTGATCTTGTTTTATACAGGAGAACGTGACAGGAAGGATCTGGAGAGGGAGCTCAAAGAGGTGCTTCCGCCCTTCATGGTTCCCAATAAAACGCTGCAGCTGGAGGATATGCCGCTGAACAAAAACGGCAAGATTGACCGGCATGCACTGGAAGATATCTATCGTGAAACGAGTGCAGGAAAGAGAAAAAGCTGAGCGGTTGCCGCGTGGCTAGATGTAAAAGAGAACAGATACAAGGGATCAAGCATTCGCTGCGGACAAACGCCGCGGCGCGGAGAGATAAGAATGACAGATGAAATACTGACCGGCATTGCGCAGCAATACGGGACACCAACCTTTGTTTTTGATACAGGGGCACTGAAAAAGCGTCTTGCGGCCATCCGGGATATATTCGGACCGCAGGTGAAGCTGTGCTATTCCATCAAGGCCAACCCGTTCCTGATTCCGGCAGTCCTGGAGGAAGCAGACTGCCTTGAGGTCTGCAGCCCGGGAGAGCTTGCTATCTGTGAGAGGCTCGGCGTGGATATGGAGCGGGTTGTATACTCCGGTGTCAACAAGGAGCCCTGGGACGTGGAGCGCGCAGTGGCAGAGGACGGAGTGGGGATCTGTACAGCAGAGTCGCTTCGCCACGTGCAGCTTCTGGAGAAGGCAGGAGAAAAGGCCGGGCGCAAGGTACCGGTGCTCCTTCGCCTGAACAGCGGAGCGCAGTTCGGAATGTCGAGAGAAGATCTTCTGCAGGTGATCCGGGAGAGAGAACGCTATCCTCACCTGTCGTTGGAGGGAATTCATTATTTTGCAGGGACGCAGCGCAAGAACAAGGAGCTTCGCAAGCAGAAGGAGGAGCTCCGGATGCTGCGCGCTCTTTTTGCAGAGGTTAAAGAGAATGAGGACTTTAGCCTGCGGCGACTGGAGTATGGTCCGGGACTCCCGGTCCCTTTGTTCGCAGACGGAGATTA
>CAVBQH010000161.1:0-5496 GCA_963597485.1 Acutalibacteraceae bacterium | reverse complement strand
TTCATAACTGAATTCCTTTCTTTCTGTAATAGATTGGCTTTTTATGGAGGATATGTTGCGGCGCACAGATTCGCCGTGGTTTGGAGGCTATTCCATTGACCTCCTTTCCCGTTTGCGCCTCAGAACATACCCAGACAACAGACTTCCCGCCAGAAGCAGCGCTCCGCCTATAATATAGGGCTGCACACCTACGCCACCAGTTTGAGGAAGTTCATAAACAACAGGTTCTTCCTGCGTATAGGTAAAGATCTGATCTGCCGCAGTTTCCGGAGACAGAGTGAAAGTATAATCCTCCGCAATACCAAAACCGGCAGGCGCTTCGACTTCAATCAGTGTATAATTGCCGTACGGGAGCCCTATCAACTGGAATTCGCCGTTCTCGTTTGTTACCAGTTCGAAAACCGTCCCACTATCGTTGTACTGATAACCTATCGTTTCTTTCTCGACGAATTTGACATCCTTCCCCTCATTATCCAGCAGTTTGTATTTTGCGCCGGGTACAGGCATAGTTTTATCAACAGCACTGACCTTGAGGAATTGGAACGTGTATGTTGCGGGCGGATCAGCTACTGCAATGGTATATATGCCGTCGGGAGCCTCAGCTGCGTCCAGAGGAACATCATTCCATTTTTTCCACTGATCTGCTATCAGATAGCCTGTTGGAGCTGTCTTTTCCCTTATTTGGTATTTTCCTGCAGGTAAATCAAGAATCTGCAAATTCCCATGGGCATCTGTGTCAAACGTGCGTACAGCATTTGCTGGCATACCAGATTTCCAGGAATACCCTACATAACGGTAAACACCCTCTTTGACCTGAACACAGTACATACCAATATACATTTCCTGGCCGGTCCCTTTGTTATTTTCGCCAACGGGTCTGGGATCCATTACATAGGTTTGCATCTCAAAGGTCGCAACGCCGATCCCCTTGCCGGTTACAGCATCCTGCTTAGTAATGTCCAGGGCGTATTCTTCGTTTTTCAGTTGATTGGTAAAGGCCGCGCCGCCGGAAGCGGTACTGCGAAGAATGACAATAGAGTTGTTGTGTACATTCGTTGAGGAGAATACCGTCTTACCTGTTGTATCATTGACAATTTTGACCGTTGTGGGAAAGCTGTATTCCTCGCTCAAGCCGCCCATGCTGGTGCCAATTTTCTGACGTGCCGCCAATGTTACCGTCATAGTGTAGGTCGTTGTGTCATAAGTAATGTTTTCTGCGGAGTTAACAGCTTCCTTGATCTTGTATGTTGTTGTCCCCTGTGACTGAAACAGCATCACAGGAAAGTTAATATTTCCTGAAGAATCAACTGTTCCCGTATAGACCTCAGATGCGTTTTTAGTATTTGTAACCGTTACAGTAAATCTCCCGTCTGCGATAGCTGCCGCTGTTTCACCGTCCTTTTGCAGAAGGGACTTGGTTCCAACCAGAGTTATTCGCGTAGGAAGCGTTTGCTCTATCGGCCTGTAACCAAAATAGACGGTACCGTTGCTCATAATACCGCCGCCGTATCTGGCGGAATAATTGCCCGTAATGTACACATCGGCAGCACTTCGAGCAGTATTTTTATCATCGTCACTGGGATGAGCCGTCAAGCCGATAACAGTACCGGCTGTGCAGTATTGATCGGCCTTCGTCACTGTAATGCGTGTTCCATCACAGCTGCCGCTCCAATTTGGATCGCCGCCGCCCAACATTCCCGCATAGATTCTGGTGTTTCCGCCCATGTAGACATCCTGGTGACCATCCGCAGCTTCAGAGATGGGATAAGGGTTTGGATTGCCGGAAGGTCCGGTGTAATTATAGTTTGTTATGTCATGTGCTCCATCACCGCTTCGAGGCTTTCCATCAGCCCCTCCGTCATGATTATCGAATATCGCGACGCCATGATCCAAAAACACAAATGAATTGCTGACGAAGCAGCTGCTGAAACCGCCTCCGATATGCTTGGCGGTATTCTCTGAAACAAGGGTATTGTATGTTGTCAGAACCGACTGATGCCCAATATAAATCGCACCGCCACCAAACATATTTTCTGCCAGCATTTGGTTATTTGTGAGGTAAATTTTGCTTCCATTTTTACTTTGTATGGTACATTGGCTGCTGTAGTTGCAGGTCACTCCACCTCCCTGCATTTTCAAGCATTTATTAGAAGATACATAGCCTCCGTAGATGTATATTCTCGCGCCATAATCCGGCGATTCGCCCTCGTTGATTGTTCCCTCAATTCCACCGCCGCTTCCTTTTGCGTAGTTGCCTGTAATATAACCGCCGTTCATAGTAAGAGCCGTTCTGTATCGGCAATATATACCGCCTCCGCTTACCGCTTGTTTACCATCATAATATCCATTGGCCGTATTACTGGTAATATAGCTGTTTCCGGATATGGTGATTGAAGGGGAACCAGAAGTTTTTGAATCGGAGCTGCAGTAAATCCCGCCGCCCAACCAGTCAACGTAATTTCCGCTGATGATGCCTCCGGTCATATCAAGGCTGCAGTTTTTGCCATACATATAGATTGCGCCGCCATGCGCATAGGAGCGGTTGGCGGCCAACACGCCGCCTGCCAAATTAAATTGTCCTCCTACAATCGTTATTGCACTATTGTAGTCATTGTAAGCTGAAGTGACCTTTCCCGGCCGTGAAACACTGCCAAAGCCGCATATATATCCACCTGTCATGGTCACAGTGCCGCCTGCCTGGTAAATTGCGACTTGGCCATCTTTTTCTTTACCTACAATAGCACCGGCTTGACCGCTTCCTAAGGTCACGGTGCGTGTCCACTGCGTTTCTGTAGTCAAATGCTCATCTGCGTTTGTTTCGATGCTTTCAACAACATAATAGGTCAGCTTGTTTTTTGAAATAGAAGCCAGCGACTGTCGCGCTCCTTCTGCATACACAATACTGCTGCGTTTCGTGCGGCTCTCGTTCTTTGAGATCCCGTCAGCATTTGCGGTCCCATCCATTATTGTCAGCGATCCGCCAGCAACATGAAACAGCTCTGCATTTTTTGCTGTATTTGTGAAGGTAATTTTATAACCATTCAAATCGAGCGTTGTCTCTGTCTCACCGTCGATTGTAATGGTGTCCGAAATACTTATATCCTTACCCAACACAACAGTACCGCCTGCTTCACAGGCTGTTTTTAACGTATCAGCAGTCGTGACATTCCCGTTTTCTGCCAGCAAGGATACACTATACAGATCAGTAAGCTCGCCGATTTCCAGCACCACATTATTTTCCTCGTCTACCATCGCATCAACCTCTGTGACCTGCTGAGTGTTGGCATCAATTTGGTAAACTTTGATGCCGGGTATATCGGACGCCCCTGTCTCATCAGATGAACCGTCTATCTCTGCAGCATCCGTCTCGTTGACTGTCATGGCTGACATGGGCGTTTCCAGCACATGATGTGCGATTGCCGCATTGTCTCCGTCGACGGCATCGTCAAGGAACGCCGCATCTGCGTCCTCTTCCAGCGGTAGCCCGGCAAATTCCACCGTAATGGGGTCAGAGGGCTGCACTTCTATATTACTGTGCATCAGTCGAATATCCAGTATGTAGCTTTTCGCCGTTGTCAGATTTTCTCTTTCCAGCGCGCCATCCTGCAGAGCGATAGCGTTATCATCCTCCACCTCGGCTGCAATCAAAGTCAACTCCTCCACTGGGACTGGCAGTGAATCGACCTCGCCGGAAATAGTCACAATAATTCCGCTCTTGGTCGCGGGAGCAGTCAGCGTAAAGCTTTTTTCCTCTGCAGAAAGATAGATAAACAGTGCCGTCAGCTTGTCGATATTCAGCTGATCCTTCTGTTCGTCGGTCAGGGCTTCATAAGCTGCGTTCGCTTGTTTCACCTGCCGGGTCAATTCCGCACAGTAAGCGTTATAAGATTCATTGTCCTCCGCTGCCAGCAGCTCCGCCAGCTTGGCTTCCACTTCCGAAGGGCTGGGCAGGGCATCAATCAATGCCGCTACTTTCTGTAGAGCAGGGGATTCTGGCAGCACGCCGTAACCAAGGATGGTGCTTTTGCTTGCTGGATAGCTGCGCGTCACGACCGCGCCGCCGATGTTGCCCTCAACGGTCTGGATGCTTTCGCCGTCTTCTGCAACTTCGGTCACAATGCCAACGTGATCAGCAAGTTCATCGCCGTCCGTATCGAAGAACACAAGAAACCCCGGCTCCGGGAAGCAGTCTGCCGCGCTCTCATACAGTCCGGCGTCTTGCAGCTGCTCCACCCAGTAGATGCAGCCAGAGGCGTAGGGAACGGAGGTCTGCGGCACGCCTGCGTAATGCAGACAGAAGGACGCAAACATGGCGCACCAGTCGCCGTAAGGATTGCCAAACCACGCGCCATAGCGGGTGTAGCCGTGGATGGCGTTGTTTTCATCCACCGCATAGTTAGCTGTGCTCTCCGTATAGCCGATCTGGCTCTTTGCCACCGCCACCACATTTTCCGCCCAGTTGTCGCCAAGGCTGGTCGGAAGGGTGCGCTCCCAGACGGACGCGCTCTCCACATCCGCCTCCGGGTTGGAGAAGCAGGCCAGAGAATGCTCGTGCTCCTCCAGCTGGCATACCAGCTCTTCCTCATAACAGTCATCTGTGTGGATATGGCCGGACGTGGGTTCTGTGTCTTCCGTCTCCTCCTGCCCGCAGGTCAGAACGCACTCTTCCTGATAGCAGCCGTTGCCGTGCGAGTGGCCAGTAGTCTCTGTCTGACCGCATGTCAGATTTCCTGCTTCGTCATAACAGCTTTCGTCATGCGTATGACCGGTGGATTCTGTCTCCTTACATACAAGAACGCTTCTTGTCTCATAACATGCGTCTGTATGCGTATGGCCGGAGGTGGATTCTGTGTCTTCGGTTTCTTCCAGCCCGCAGATCAGAATGCGCTCGTAGCATTTCTCCTGCGTATGCGTATGGGGTTCCTTCCCGCAATAGGTTTCGCCGGTCATGGTGATGGCCGGGAGGATCAGCGCATAGGTCGTGCAGAACACCACGACGCAGGCCATGGCGGTCACGATGCACCGCCAGCGCTTGTGCCGCAGGTTCTCCTTGATAGATTCATGTACCTTCTGTGGTAAGCTCTTTTGCATAATGCTCCTCCTGCCGTGCTATTGCACCGGTCCGAACTGGCTCAGCGGCCAGATGCGGAAAATGACCTTTCCCACGATCTGCTCGTCTGAGACGTAGCCCACTGCTGTGTTTCTGGAATCCACGGACACATCCCGGTTATCGCCCATCAGAAAATACCGATTGTCCGGCACCTGATAGGGCAGTGTGATGTTTATCTCTCCGTAGGCCTTTTCAGAGATGTATGGTTCGTCCAGAACGGTTCCGTTCACGGAAACGTTTCCGTCCGCGTCAATATCCACCCAATCCGCAGATCCCGCGATGAATCTTTTGATTAACAGCTTGTTGCCATGATAAAAGGCCACGATATCGCCCGGCTCAAAACTGCTGCTCTTGACGCTCACGACGATCTGCCCATCCTCCAGCGT
>CAVBQH010000160.1:0-5534 GCA_963597485.1 Acutalibacteraceae bacterium | reverse complement strand
GTGAATTCGTACCGCAAAAGGGATATGAGCCCAAGCGACTTCTGCAGATCGTGACCATACGCTACCTTCTTAGCCTCAACAGCTATCAGAAATACATCGCAACAACAGTGGCGGAGAATGTCTCTGAAAAAACCGTGGCTGCTGTTCTGGAAAATCAGAATGAGCTGGAAGGCGTATCGGTCACCGACGATACCCTGCGCCATTACAATGACAGTGAGTATTTTGCGCATATCCTCGGCTACACCGGAAAAGTCAGCTCCGAGGAGCTGACTGAGCTCCAGAAGGAAAATCCGGACTATACCAGCAATGATGTTGTCGGCAAATCCGGCATTGAATCCGCCATGGAGTCCAAGCTCCAGGGCACCAAAGGATCAGAGACGGTGTATGTTGATAACATGGGCAATGAGCTGGAAACCAGTGATTACGTTGCTCCGATAGCAGGAGATGATATTTACCTGACCATTGATCATGACCTGCAGGTTGCTGCGCAGGACATCCTTGAACGCAAGCTGGCAGACATCGTATACAGTCGTATCATTGACGCCAAAACCTATGAGATGGGAGATAATGACGACAGCTCTGACATCATGATTCCGATTTATGATGTCTATTTTCAGATGTTCAACAATAACATCATCGATATTGATCACCTCTCCGGAGAAGACGCCGCCGGCACCGAGGCAGCCGTCTGGTCTGCCTTCACAGGCTATCAGGAAGCTGCACTCCAAAAGCTTCAGACGGAAATGGAGGATACGCAGAATCCTTATAATGTTCTCACCAGTGAATATAAGGACTACGAAAGCTACATCATCTCCATGCTCAAGGATAAAGGCGTTTTGGTGAATTCCCGCATTGATAAGAGCGATGAAACCTACATCAGCTGGACAACGGACGAGGTCATCTCCATGGCGGAGTTTTTAACCTATGCCATCTCCATGGACTGGGTGGATGCCAGCCAGATTGATATGGACAGCAAATACGCTTCCGGAAGCGAAGTGTACAATGCCCTGGTAAGCTATATTCTAAACACGCTTCGAAGTGACCGGGATTTCACCAAGCATCTGTTCCACTATATGCTCCAAAGTGATACCATTTCCGGCGCGCAGGTTTGCCGGATTCTTATGGAGCAGGGCATCGTTTCTGTGTCCTCCGACGAGGAGGCAAGCTTCCTTGGCGGACAGGAATCTGCCATGGAGTTCATGATGAAGCGGATCAAAAATCTGGATCTTACCCCGGATCAGCTGAATCTCTATCCGTATTCCGGTTCCATTGTTATTACCGATGTAACAAACGGGGATGTTCTGGCACTTGTCACTTATCCCAGTTATGACAACAATAAGATGGCCAACGGTGTGGATGCTGCCTATTATCAGTCGCTTCAGGAGGATCTTTCCCGGCCGCTGATCAATAACGCAACCTACCAGGAAACCGCTCCCGGCTCTACCTTCAAGCCCGTGTCTGCAACGGCTGGCCTAATGGAGGGGGTCATAGACCTTAGCACCATCATTAAATGCGAAGGAATCTTTACCAAGATCGGAAAGCCGGAACCTCGCTGCTGGGTGTACCCGAACAGCCATGGAAATCTGGATGTCATCGGCGGCATCACACATTCCTGCAACATTTTCTTTTATAATGTGGGCTATATGCTGGGCTTGGATTCGGATGACAATTATGATTCCGATGTCGGCATTGCCAAGCTTCGCAAATATGCTGATCTCTACGGTTTGACCGATAAATCCGGCATCGAGATCGAGGAGAGAGCGCCGCAGGTGTCCTCCACCGATGCGGTTCGCTCTGCCATCGGACAGGGCAATGCCAGCTATACCACGGTCGGACTTGCACGCTATGCAACCACCATTGCCAACAGCGGTACCTGCTATAACCTGACGCTGATCAGCAAAACACAGTCCTCAGACGGATCTGGTGCAGAGTCGAATTCCGCCCAGATCCGCAATGTGATACAGATGGATCCCGTCTTCTGGAATGCCATTCATTCCGGCATGCGCGGTGTTGTACAGAATATGACCTTTTTTCAGGGGCTTTCCGTGACGGCAGCCGGCAAAACCGGTACCGCGCAGGAAGCCGAGGATAAGCCTAACCACGCACTTTTTATCGGCTATGCACCGTACGAGAATCCGCGAATCGCGATTGTCACCCGCGTTGCCAACGGCTATACCTCTTCCTACGCAGCACAGATTACAGAAGCTGTTTTGGAATACTATTTTGGTGACAAGACGTTGGATGAGATCTTAAACTCCTCTATGGATACAGGAAGCAGTATTTCAGACTGATAGAATTCATGAAACGACATCGCTTATTTCAGACATTTGATCTTCGGCATCTGGATTTTCTTCTGGTTGGCCTGATCATTATATTGAACAGCATCGGCATCGCTGCCATTGGTTCGGCCAAGCACGATCTGCAGAGCAAGCAGGTTTACGGCATGCTGCTCGGACTTGCTGTCATGCTTTTTCTGTCATCTTTTGATTACAAAAGGGTGATTCAGTTCCATTGGGTTTACTATGCTGTGACCGTCCTTCTTCTGGGATTGGTATTTACTCCGCTGGGCGTAAACCGTGACGATGCAACCCGATGGATCAACGTCGGCGTAACCATTCAGCCGTCTGAGTTCTCCAAAATTCTATTGATTTTGTTTTATGCAAAGTTTATCATGACGTATAAGGTCAGAATGAAGAAGGTAATGTGGGTTACGGCGTCCATCGTGCTTGCACTGCCGCCGGTGCTCCTTATTTACAAGGAGCCGGACCTGTCCACAACGATTATGGTGTGTCTGATCATCGCTGCCATCTTGTTTGTATGCGGACTCAGCTACCGGATTGTCGGCGTCATTTTAGTGGTGACAATACCTTCTGTCATTTTGTTTATCAACTTCGTCATTCAGGATGGTTCAACCCTTCTGAGTGACTATCAAAGAGGCCGAATTCTCGCCTGGCTGCATCCGGAGGACTATGCAGATACCATTGCATATCAGACCATGAATTCCATCATGGCCATTGGTTCCGGACAGCTCATGGGAAAAGGCTACAACACGAATGAAATCAGCTCCCTTCTGAACAGCGGATACATCAGTGAGTCACAGACAGATTTTATCTTCACTGTAATCGGAGAGGAGTTTGGTTTTATAGGGAGCAGCATTGTTGTCATTCTGCTTCTTCTCATAACACTTCGCATCTATTCAATTGCGAGGTCAGCCAAGGACACTGCCGGAGCTGTCATAGCTGCAGGGGTGGGGACCTGGATCGGATTTCAGGGATTTCTTAACATCGGCGTTACAACAGGTGTTCTGCCGAATACGGGAATTCCTCTTCCGTTCGTAAGCTATGGCCTGACGAGTCTGGTCAGTCTGTATATCGGAGTCGGCTTTGTCTTAAATGTGCGAATGCAGAACATGCAGAGGACAGCAAAAGGCGAAGGTATTCACTTTGGGGGTATGACATGAACATTGCATTGATTGCGCACGATGCCAAAAAGAAATTGATGCAGAATTTCTGCATCGCCTACCGCGGCATTTTAGGCCGCCATGAGCTCTATGCGACCGGTACGACAGGACGACTGGTCGAAGAGGTCACCAATCTTACTATCCACAAGCTCTTAGCCGGACATCTGGGCGGTGAGCAGCAGATTGGTGCTCAGATTGAGAATAACGAAATTGATCTCGTTATTTTCCTGCGGGATCCTTTCAGTGACAGCAAGAAGCACGAGCCGGATGTCAATAACATCGTTCGGCTGTGTGACATTCACAACATTCCGCTGGCAACGAATCTCGCTACCGCAGAGCTTCTGGTGAAGTCCCTTGACCGGGGCGATCTGGAATGGCGTGAGATGTACAAGTGACCGGTTATTTAGGAAAATGCTGATTAAAGCGGTTTCCGTTTCGTATGAGGCCGCGATCGGGTCGGCACTATATTTGACGAAAGGCAGCAGCAAAAGCGATATGATTCATTGGCTTGCAGATTATACATGCACGGCCGTAGAGCGAAAAGAGAAGAACAGAGGGGGTGGCAGGAAACGTTTTGTGCCGCTCCTTTTTTTACTTTGCATATCTTTCTCCATGGAAGGATGTGGCAGCAAGGTGACACTTTCCTTCCAGGACAATGCCGGCTACAGCAATTTTAATTTCATGACA
Source organism: Acutalibacteraceae bacterium (assembly GCA_963597485.1). Classification (GTDB taxonomy): domain Bacteria; phylum Bacillota; class Clostridia; order Lachnospirales; family Lachnospiraceae; genus CAG-791. Next base: position 1,387 of record CAVBQH010000160.1, on the reverse strand, counting down.
AGCAGCTCCGGCTCTGCAGAGGTTGCTCCCGCATTTGCTTCCGAAATCTGTGTGGCAGAGGGGGATGTATCCACAGAGAGCATAGACAGCATTGCAGAGACCACCTGTGCTGCATTGTTCGATCTCAATGGCAGACAGACGCTGTTTGCAAAGGATATTTTTGAACGCGTATATCCTGCGAGCCTTACCAAAATCATGACAGCCCTGGTTGCCCTGGAGAATGCGGAATTGGACACCGTCCTTACTGCCTCCTCCAATGTCTATATGACCGATGCCGATGCGCAAAGGGCCGGACTGGAAGAGGGCGATACCATGACGCTGGACCAGGCACTTCACCTCCTCCTGATCCATTCGGACAACGATGTTGCCGTAATGATCGCGGAGAACATCGGCGGCTCCACGGAAAACTTCATTCAGATGATGAATAAGGAAGCCATGTCTCTCGGCGCGACGAAGACCAATTTCATCAATTCCAACGGATTAACGGATCAGAATCACTATACCAGCGTATATGACATGTACCTGATTTTTAATGAGGCCATGCAGTTTCAGTCCTTCCAGGAAATCATCGCCATGTCGACCTACACCACGGTATATCACGACAGGAGCGGTGCGAATAAGGAGATTACCGTAAACTCTACCAACTCCTATAATATGGACTATGTAAAACCGCCTACCGGCGTCACCGTGATCGGAGGCAAGACCGGAACCACTACAGCGGCCGGCCACAACCTGATTCTGTATGTGCGGGATTCCTCCGGTAATCCTTATATTGCTGTTGTCATGAAGGCTCTTGATAACGATGCCTGCTACCAGACGATGAATGATCTTTTGGATCTGATTGAATGAGAGCGGTTGTTTTTCCCCTTGCATTTTTGTATAATAAGCGAAACGAATTCCTTTCATATTCGTTACAAAAATATTAGTCCAGGAGGGCAAATCCAATGGTTCAACTTATCGTAGGCAAAAAGGGCAAAGGAAAGACGAAGTGCTTATTGGATAAAGTAAATACGGAAGTAAAAGATGTGCTCGGCAATGTTGTTTATCTTGACAAGAGCACCCAGCACATGTTCGAGCTCAACAACAAGATTCGTCTGATCTGTGTGCCGGATTACAGCGTAGACAATTCAGATCAGTTCCTTGGCTTCGTCAGCGGAATTCTCTCTCAGGATCACGACCTGCAGCAGATGTATTTTGACAGCTTCCTTGATATCGCACACCTGCGCGATGCTGATATCAGCGGCGCCGTTGAGAAGCTCCAGAAGCTCAGCGAGCAGTTCAAGGTTGATTTCGTACTCAGCGTTTCCATGGATGAGGCAGAGCTTCCGGAAATTGCCAAGCCGTTGATTGCCGTTTCTCTGTAAACCGACAGTTCATTGTATAGTAC
>CAVBQH010000159.1:0-5574 GCA_963597485.1 Acutalibacteraceae bacterium | reverse complement strand
GTCTGTCATGAAATGGGCAGTGCTCACTCTTCGTATCCCATCAAAAGCTATGTCCGCCTCCGGAGTGGCCACCGCCGCCTCCGCCTCCACCGGAGAATCCGCCTCCGCCTCCGCCAGAGAACGAGCCTCCGGAGGAGCTGCCGGAATCCCTCTTACGGTGGGCGATGCGCTTTTTCGTAGCGGCGCCCAGGACAAGAGAATCGGTAATCTGCTTATCCAGCTCCTTGTCCGTTATGCGATGGTTCCGGTTGGAGATCCGGACTGCCGCGTAATTGATAAGGAGTGCCAGAATCAATGCCAGCAGCGCGTTGCAGATGTATTTCATCGGCCGGGCAATGCGTCCGCCCTCCAGAAGGGTAATGCACTGCGCAAACGCCTCATTTGCACATCCGTAGTAATCTCCCTCCGAGGCCATCCGGTAGACATTATCCGTGATGGTGTTGCTGTAGGAGGGGGTTATGGTCCACCGGACGCTGCCGGAATTCTCCAGCCGCAGCTCCCGCACCGACATCTCAACAAAGAAAACGGTGCCGTCCTCTAAAAGCCAGTCCGCATAATAGGTCTCCAGGTAATCCTCGGGATCCATATTATCACCATCTGCGGACAAAAAAAGAACATTTCCGTAGGCGGTCGCCGCCTTCATGGTCTCGGCAAGGGAGTTTTCTTCCTCCTCCGATAAAAGATCCTCTTCGTCCCGAATGTAGGCGCCGTACCCGGTTTCCTCATTGGAATAAATCAGATCGCCGGCACCTTCTTCCCAGCTCCAGTACTCCGGCTCCGCCGCCAAAAGGCTTCTTCCCGGCAAAAATGCAAGCAAAAAGGCCGCCAGAAGGCACCAGTAAAGTCTACTGCCTCTCTTCATCACTGCCACCTCCTTTCCTGTCGTGGAAATTCGGTATGGGATGCGTGGAAAGCTCGTTGTGCCGGAAAATCAGCGCTATAAGGGACATGGCCACGAGCACCAGGCAGACCAGCATGCCGCCGTAGTAATAATAGTCCTGTACGGGCTTTCTATGCCGCACGAAAAGAACTGTCCCAATGGCCAGCACCGACAGCATCGCTTCCAGGACCATGCGATTGTCTGTCGTGTAAAGGCCCTGCCACAGTGCATAGAATGCCAGGAGTACCGCGAACACTCCCAGGCACTTCGCCCCCGCAGAGCCCAGCACTCCGTAGCATCCAAAAACTCTCCAGATGTCGTCCAGTGAGAAGTCCAGCTCATCCGCAACAGCTATAAATACAATGGCAAACGCAATGACAATGCCCCAGCTGATCTTGCCCACACTTTTATGTATGTATTCCCGGATCTTCCGGGTCCGTTTCCAGGTGCTGCCGCGCTCCTTGGGAATGCCGTGCAGATATTGATATCCGGTGTCTTCTGCGTGCTGATCCCGGTCAATGATGCAGCTCATGGTCCAGCAATAGATCGTGCCGCACAGGGCCGCAAGATATCCGCAGCCGAGCATTGCCGACGGTGCTGTCGCGGACACAAAAAGATTCAGCAGTACGAACAGCGGCACAGCCAGCACCAGGGACCACAAAAGGTAGCGCTTTACATCCACTGGAATGTCGGCCGATATTTTGCCTGTCTCACCGTTGATCACAGAATAGGACACACGGCTCTTGCCGCGGAAGGTGAGAAACCACACAGGAACCAGCAGGCGCTCTGCCGACCGGATGGATGTGTGATAGGCCGTATTCGGGTCCGGGAGCTTCTCGACCACATAGCCCTTTTTCATGTATCTGAGCTTCAGCTCCTTCTGCGTCCGTTCGTTTGCATATTCGCAGATCTGACTCTCATACACCTCCGACGGAACGTCCGCCGTATCCGCATAAAAGCCGGCCAGATACCCCGGCTCGAAATTCTCCTGGCTCTCTTCGCCGCCGAAGGGTGCAATCTCTTCGCCGATGACATCATCAAAGGAGCTGGAGGCATCGTACTGAAGGCCCTTGAGCGTTGCCGCCAGAGGAACTGTGATCTGGTAGACATCGTAATAGTCCTTGACGGTCTTGGTCCCCTCAAAGGTTACACCGTCCCCTTCTGTTCCCTGATCAACCTCATATTCCCAGTAGGGAAGATAAATACCGCGAAAGCCCTCCAGAAAAGACGGGTCCCGCAGCTCCTTTGGTACAAAAAGAGCGCGCTTTGCCTTTTTCTGGAAGGCCTGAATACAGTCCTGTTTGGTTTTTTGAAAGGGAATGATGTGCTGCGGGCGAAGCCGTCCCTCCATACGGGAGGATAGTACATTGGATGCACCGCAGAAGGGGCAGAACTGAATGATTTCATTATCCGTGCTCTCAAGCTCTCCGCCGCAGGCAGGGCAGGTGAACACAGTCACATCGTACATGGTCCTTCCCGCCGCAGACTTCTCATACGGGTAGTCTGTGACTGAATAGGAGCCGTCACAATACTCACAATGCAGCTTCTGGCTGGCAATGTCAAAGCGCAGGCCTGCGCCGCACCCAGGGCACGCGAACATACCTTCCTCCCCTCCGGGCCCTCCCGGCCCATGCACCGATTGTCATATTCCGGCAGATACCCGCAAATCCACGCCTTCCGCCCAGGCGGCGTTTCTCTCCCCCGGCAGGCAGATGCCAACCCACTGCGTCCTACTCGCTCTTGGCTCTTCGCACCAGCTCCTCGGTAATATCCTTCCAGGTCACATTCTTTTCTGCCATGACGACCATCAGATGGTACAGAAGATCCGATACCTCATATACAACCTCGGTGGGATCGGTGTTCTTGGCCGCGATGACAACCTCGGTGCACTCCTCGCCCAGCTTTTTGAGCATCTTGTCGATGCCCTTGTCGAACAGATAGTTCGTATAAGATCCTTCCTTCGGGTGATCTCTGCGGTCTGTGATGGTCCGGTAATCTCTCTCGAGCACCTTCATGGGATCAAGCTCATTATCCTCCTTGAGCACCAGGTCTGTCTGGAAAAAGCAGCTGTGGCTTCCTGTATGACACGCAGCACCGATCTGATCCACCTTCGCCAGAATCGTATCCATATCACAGTCCGCGGCAAGAGACCGCACGTACTGGAAATGCCCGCTGGTCTCCCCCTTGATCCAAAGTGCCTGCCGGCTGCGGGACCAGTAGGTCATGCGTCCGGTAGAAACGGTGTTGTTGTAGGCCTCCTCATTCATGTAGGCCACCATCAGCACCTCCCCTGTGGAGGACTCCTGTACAACGACAGGAACCAGTCCCTGCGGATCCTTCTTGAAATCGTTCCAGGTAAATTTCGCCTTATGGCGGGATACGGTGATGCCATTCTCAAGGCAGAGCTTGCGAAGATCCGCAATCTGATCAATGTTGTCGTTGATGGCGTTGCCGGAAATGCCGCTGACACTCTTAAGCTGTCCGAATTCCAGCACCTTGTCCAGGGAGATCTCCGGAAGGGTCAGGATGGATGGCACCTCCTCGAGCTTTAAGGCGTTGCGGACATCGGTCTCATCGATCAGCACCAGCTCGTCTACGTAGTTGACGATCTCGTCCTTGTGGGCATGAATGGCATCCGCCGCGCGGTAGCAGGCTGCAATCTTGTCCTTGCCGAATCGCTCCGCTGCCTCCTTGAGCATTTCCAGATTGCTCTCCTTCGAGAAGTTCAGCGCTGCCTTGGCGCAGCCGGCATAGATCAGCTTCTTCACATCCTCGAGACGGTTTACGTGGCCGGCTCCGTAGATCGGTACGTTCACCTGTCCGCAGATGCTGCGCAGAATCCCGATTGCCTTCTCGTGCTCCTCATCGTTCTCCGACTGATCGAAAATAAGGATGGCATCCACCCCGCCCTCTGCGTAGGTCTTGGCCAGTGCAACCGGATCATCGCTTACCACCTTGGAATCCTTCAGATTCCGGTTCGCCTTTCCGTCCTTGAGATAGATGCATGCCACAAATTTCTTCAGTTCCTGCTCCACGTTTCTCTCCCCGTACTTTCTGTTTATTCGCCTGTGTTCCTATATGCCAATACCGCTCCCATGTTCCCGGAACAGGATTTCCTTAGATACCTCCGACGGATCCACGGATTTGCAAAGGAAATCCTCGCTACAGCGAGCCCTTGGTGCTCAGTACATCCTCTATCCGTGCATCCTTCTGCGTTGCCATGTCAAGGGCCTTGGAAAATGCCTTGAACATGGCCTCAATGATGTGATGGGCATTGACGCCGTCCAGAATCCGGAAATGCAAATTCATCCCGGCGCTGTAGCTGACGGAATAGAAAAACTCCCGTACCAGCTGCGTATCCAGTCCGCCGACCATCGGCACGCTCTCAAAGCGCTCCGCTCCGGATAAGGCAAAATAAGGGCGGTCACACAAATCCACCGCACACATCACCAGCGCTTCGTCCATCGGAAGGATGAAGTATCCATACCGCCGGATTCCCTTTTTATCCCCGACCGCCTGGCGAATGGCCTGTCCCAGCACGATACCGCAGTCCTCCACACTGTGATGTCCGTCTACATCAAGATCGCCCTTCACCGTCGCCTTTACATCAAACAGTCCGTGCCGGGCAAAGCCGTCCAGCATATGATCAAAAAATCCGATGCCGGTATCCACCTGTGCGCTTCCCTTGCCGTCCAGCGAAAGCTCCAGTGTAATGTCTGTTTCCTTTGTCGTCCGGGTTATTCTGGCCGTGCGGCCCTGTAACTGTTCCATAAGCCATCCTTTTCAGTTATATTCCTTACTCCCTGCCATCAAAGCGAACCGCGATGGAATTGGCGTGCGCCGTCAGTCCCTCGTTCTTAGCGAACAACTCAATGTCCTCATGCACCTTCTCCAGTGCATCCCTGGAGTAGGAAATGATGCTGGTCTTCTTCACAAACTGATCCACGCCAAGAGGGGAGAAAAACCGTGCGGTCCCGTTGGTCGGCAGGATGTGATTGGGGCCTGCATAATAGTCTCCCAGGGGCTCTGAGGAGTAGCTTCCAAGGAAGATGGCGCCGGCATTCTTTATTTTGGTCATCAGTTCAAAGGCATCCTTCGTCACAATCTCCATGTGCTCGGAGGCAATGGCGTTGGCGGCATCAATAAGATCCTCCGTCGTCTCACCGACAAAAGCGCAGCCGTAGTTGTCCAGAGACTGCCGAATGATCTCTGCCCGCTCCAGTGTCTCCAGGAACTTGTCGATTTCCGCGGAAACCGCCTCAGCAAATGCTCTGGAGGTGGTCAGAAGAATTGCCGAGGCGAGCGGATCGTGCTCTGCCTGAGACAGAAGGTCTGCCGCAATGTAGCGCGGATTGGCCGTTTCGTCTGCAATCACCAGAATCTCCGAGGGGCCTGCCACCGAATCGATCCCCGTAATGCCAAAGCAGGCCTTTTTAGCCAGTGCCACGTAGATGTTGCCGGGGCCTGTGATCTTGTCCACCTTCGGAATGGTCTGCGTGCCGTAGGCCATGGCTGCGATGGCCTGTGCACCGCCGACCTTGTAGATCTCATCCGCACCTGCAATGTCCGCTGCCACCAGAGACCCGGCCGGTGCCGTTCCATCCGCTCCGGGCGGTGTACACATGACAATCCGTGAAACGCCGGCCACCTTCGCCGGAATGATATTCATCAGAACGCTGGAAGGGTACACAGCC
>CAVBQH010000158.1:0-5583 GCA_963597485.1 Acutalibacteraceae bacterium | reverse complement strand
GGCAGGCCCTGCCTTCCACGGTTTTATGGATCTGATCAGTATTCACTACTACGTACATCCGGGCGGATGGGAGAACAAGGGCTCTGCGACAGAGTTCGACAAAGAGATGTTCTACCAGACCATGGAGAAAACCCTTTACACCGAGGACCTTTTAAAGCTCCACGGCGACATTCTGGACACCTACGATCCGGATAAGCACGTCGGCTTCTCCTTTGACGAGTGGGGCGGCTGGTACGAGGTGGAGCCAGGTACCAATCCTGGCTTCCTCTATCAGCAGAACACCATGCGGGATGCGCTGATCGCAGGCGTTACGCTGAACATCTTCAACCAGCACTGCGACCGGGTACGCCTTGCGTGCCTTGCACAGATGATCAATGTTATTCAGTCCGTCATCCTGACCGAGGGCGAGAAGATGATCCTCACCCCCACCTACCACGTGTTCCATATGTATAAGGATCACCAGGATGCAGAGCTTTTGGATTCTGTCATTCTCGAGAACCCCGATGCCGGCACCGAGGCTCATCCGCTTTCGGCCCTGTCGGAATCCGTTTCCGAGAAGGACGGCGTCATCACGATCACCATCGCCAACATGGACGCCGAGAACAGCCATCCGGTGGAGATCTCCTTTGTGGATAAGGCACCGGAATCTGTGACAGGACGTGTTGTTGCGGAAGAGATGCACGCCATGAACACCTTTACGGAGCCGAATAACGTGCAGGAGAAGGAACTTGATGGAATCGAGAGCACCGCAAACGGCTGCCGCTTCCTCATTCCGGCCTGCTCGGTTGTGAAGTTGACGGTTCGGTAGGGCAAGAGCCTTGTACAGCGCTTTTGATATGCACCATCACCATCAGAAAAAGTTCTGCGTGATCAGGCTGGCTGTTATGCATAAGATGCACTGGCGCAGCAGGTGCTGACCGACAAAACAGGTGGATAATGAACGTTGAATCAAAGGATACCGCGCATTGCCTTCGCTGCCTTCTGCAGGAGCTGGATCCGGAGAAATACCAGCGGGACATCCAGCGCATCCTGATGCTCATGGATCGGGAGGAGAAGGCCCCGGAGAAGGTCTACCAGGCCCGGTTGGAAACGTGCCGCGGCTGTGAGTATCTGTATGAAGGAACCTGTAATGCCTGTGGCTGCTATGTAGAGCTGCGGGCGGCGGGCAGGGATACGCACTGCCCGTATAAGAAATGGTAGCGTATAGGAAATATCAGTGTACGTAATGTAAAGGAGCGCAAGTTGGTTTCAAGGCCAGCTTGCGCTTTTCTGACACATGGATAATTTGGACGTTACTATATCCCTTTATGACTTTGGATGATGATACAGAAATTGTTCATTCTGAACTTAAACCAGATGGAAGAGTAAAAGTGTACATGGAAAACACCGTTTATTTTGGAGAGACAGATTTCTTTTGCGGATATATGACATGATGCTGGGGAAAAGGGTCCCAGCCAACCTAAGGGTATCGGGAGTGGCTTTACCCTTGGATAAAAACGCAATATAATAAGTAAAGGTTTGCAAGGAGGTGAAGCGTAATGATCTCGTATGCAGGCTTATACGACCAGCTTCAGAAAAAAGAAATCAGGAAAACAGACCTGACCACGGAAATTGGTATATCCTCGCGCACGATAGCGAAGATTGCAAAAGGGGAAAAGCTATCCGCAAAGACGATACAAAAGATTGCTGACTATCTTGGCTGTGATACGGAGCTTTTGTGCAGGGAGATATCCTCAAATGCAATTCTTCAGATTTTGCGTGATGAAAAGGATGCTGGGATATCCGGCGGGCTATACCATGAGCTGCAAGTTCGGATGACCTACAATTCCAACCATATCGAAGGAAGCAGACTTACAGAGGATCAGACGAGGCTGATTTTTGAGACAAACACCATTGATGCTGGTGACGGAGTGCCTGTAGATGATATCCTGGAAACGGTTCATCATTTCCGTGCGATCGATTACGTGATTGATGTTGCGGAGGAGAAATTGACCGAGGACATCATCAAGCGTTTGCATTATATCCTGAAGCATGACACCAAGGATTCCACCCTAAGTTGGTTTGCGGTAGGTGATTATAAATGCAGAGCAAATATGGTGGGCGGACATGAAACTGCAAGACCAAAGGATGTGCCTTCGAAAATGAAATTGCTTCTGTCAGAATACAACGCAAGGGAAACGATCACTGTGAATGATGTGATTGCTCTGCATGCAGAGTTTGAACTCATCCACCCCTTCCAGGATGGCAACGGCAGAGTGGGGCGACTTATTGCACTGAAGGAGTGTCTGCACCACAACATTGTGCCGTTCATCATTGAGGACAGCAAAAAGCACTTTTATTACCGCGGGCTTTCGCAGTGGAAGGATGAAAGAGGCTGGCTGACAGACACTTGCCTTGACGGACAGGATGCTGTTATCCGGCTGTTGGACATGCTGGAGATACCGCGTTCAAGTTGACCATATTGCCGTCACACATTGGCGAGAACGCCACATGAGCAAAAGAAAAGCTGCGTAGCAGCGATTTTGCGAATGGGCTCTGAATAGAATGTGATGAAAATTCTGATTGTTAACAAATTTCTCTACCCCAATGGCGGGTCGGAGACGTATATTTTTAAAATTGGACAGCAGCTGGCGGCCATGGGGCATGAGGTACAGTTCTTTGGCATGGAGCACGAGGGTCGTATTGTCGGAAATGAGGCGGGGATCTATACGCGCTCCATGGATTTTCATGGTGGATCCCCTCTTTCTAAGGCGGCCTATCCGTTTCGGATTCTCTATTCCCGGGAGGCGAAGACGGACATCAAGAAAGTCCTTGCTGCGTTTCATGCGGACGTGGTGCATCTGAACAACATTAATTTCCAGCTGACGCCGTCTGTAATCGACGGGGTACGTGAATTTGATCCGCGAATTCGCATCGTCTATACGGCGCACGATGCGCAGTGGGTATGTCCCAATCATCTGCTGCGGATTCCGTCGACGGGAGAGGTGTGCACCCGATGCGTGGACGGCGCAGTGGGAAACTGCATGCGGCATCGCTGCATTCATGATTCACGATTTCGCTCTGCTCTGGGAACATTGGAGGCAAGGCTCTACCAGCTTCGCAAGACCTATGAAAGGGTGGACACGATTATCTGTCCTTCACAGTTTTTGAATGATATGCTTTCGCACAATCCGCAGCTGGCGGGGCGGACGGTGACGATGCACAATTTTGTAGATATGGAGATTGCGGATGCAGCTAAGGGTGGTACAGCAGGCAGCCGGCAGATGCCGGCGCAGGCCCTTCCAGAGAATGTACCGGTGGCGGAATGTGAAATGGTGCCGACTGATGCGTGCGATGGCGGCAAGGCCGCGTACATTCTCTACTTTGGTCGTTATACAAGAGAAAAGGGCGTTGCAACGCTTTTAGAGGCAGCAAAGATGCTGCCGGAGATTCCGTTTGTCTTTGCCGGAAAGGGTGAACTGGAGGATGCGGTGAATGCGGCGTCCAATGTTCAAAATGCCGGATTTCTGGAAGCCGGACAGCTGCAGGAATGGATTCGGAAGGCGGCCTTTGTGGCTTTTCCGTCGGAATGGCTGGAGAACGGTCCTTTTGCCGTCATTGAGTCTATTATGAATGGAACGCCGGTGCTGGCTTCGAACCTCGGCGGTACGCCGGAGATGATTGCAGAGGGTGAGACAGGAGAGCTCTTCGAGGCAGGGAATGCCGGGCAGCTGGCAGAGCGGATCCGAACGCTGTATGAGGATCAGGAGAAGCTGACAAGGTACCGGGAGAACTGCAAGAAGACGGCGAAAGGAGAAGGCCGCATTCATTTCGATACGCTGGCCCAGTACTGCGACCGCCTGGTGCGGGAGGTGTATGCATCCGTCTAAGGGAACACTGTCGAGATGGGTGCTGGATAGTTACGAATCTTTAAGCTTCTTTAAAAAAGGGAAAAGGCAATATGACGGATCGGACGTTAATATTTATACATATTGCCGAATAGAATTTAGGATCATAAACAAAGTGTAGCCCAGGCTAACTTTTTGTGACTATCTGTGTGCAAAAAATGACAGGATTTTAAGGATTTTACTGTTCATTCTGTCACGATAAAAGGCTATAATGGGAACCGTAGCAGTCTGCGTTTGAAAGCGCTTACAAAGGACCGCTGCGGTTTTTTATATTCTATCCACAGAGGGAGGTATCATACATGCTGTTTCAGAAGAAAACTCTGACGAGTATTGATGCCGGGCACTACAAGCACACGTGCGACAGCGCGACCAAGGTCATGCCGCTTCCTTCCATAGTGAAGCTTTCCATGTCCGAGAACATTGGTGCGCCCTGTAAGCCGCTTGTGAAAAAGGGAGATACCGTTAAGGTGGGCCAGTTGATCGGCGACACCGACGCGTTCCTTAGTGTACCCGTGCATTCCTCGGTTTCCGGTACGGTCACCGGAATTGAGACAATTCGCAACGCGATGGGCGGACAGGACACCTTGGTGTGCATTGAGCCGGATGGACTGCAGACGATGTCGGAGGACATCAAGCCGCCGGTGATCGAGGATCAGCCGGCCTTCATCAAGGCAATGCGGGCATCCGGCCTGGTCGGCCTTGGCGGTGCGTCGTTCCCGTCCTGGGTGAAGTTCAACCCCAAAAACCTGATTGACATCGATACGTTGATCATCAACGGTGCCGAGTGCGAGCCCTTCATTACATCCGATCACCGGACGATGCTTGAGGACGCGCAGAATGTAATCGACGGAGCACTGGCACTTAAAAAATGGCTGGTTGCTGAGAATGTGTACATTGCCATCGAGGTGAACAAGCAGAACGCCATTGACCAGTTCAATCAGATGATCAAGGATCAGCACCTGGAGGGCTTCCATGTGTTCCCGCTGCAGTCCCGCTATCCCAAGGGGGCAGAGCGTGTCCTGATCTATGAGGTGACGGGCAAGCAGTGCGATGCGGGTGTCCTGCCGGCATCCCTTGGCGTGATTGTTTCCAATATTACATCCACGGCGTTTGTCGGGCAGTATTTAAAGGACGGCGTTCCGCTGGTGAGAAAGCGTCTGACCGTGGACGGCGATGCGGTGACAGAGCCGGCAAATGTACTGGTCCCGAACGGCGCACTGGTGCACGACATCATCGAGTTCTGCGGCGGCTACAAAAAGGAGCCCCGGAAGATCCTTTTGGGCGGCCCGATGATGGGACGCGCGATCTTTACTGATGCGGTGCCGGTGGTAAAGGCCAACAATGCCATTCTGGCGTTCTCGGATGAGATGGCCAAGATTCCGGAGGAGACGGCCTGCATCAGCTGCGGCCGCTGTCATACGGCCTGTCCCTTTAACCTGCTGCCGACGCACTTTGCTGATGCCTATAAGCGCGGCGATGTGAAGGAGCTTCAGGACCTGCAGGTGATGCAGTGCATGGAATGCGGCTCCTGCTCCTATGTATGTCCGGCGCACCGGCCACTGGCCTTCATCAATAAGCTGGCGAAGAACATGGTAAAGGAGGCTGGCAAGAAATGACAGAATTTAAATCCAATCTGAGCATATCCTCATCACCGCATCTGGTGACGAAGCTGGATACGAAGAAAACCATGCAGTAC
>CAVBQH010000157.1:0-5602 GCA_963597485.1 Acutalibacteraceae bacterium | reverse complement strand
AATAGAGGCAGCGCAGGGCTGTCGCAGGCACTCCGGCTGTCCGTCCTCCCGGTAAATGCCGGTATACACCTGCTGCCGTCTCGCATCCATGATGGGGCAGACCAGCTTCTGCGTCCCATAGGCATTGAATGCAAGACTCTCCAGGGTCGATACCGGCAGAATCGGCTTATTCAACGCAAGGGCGATCCCTTTTGCCGTTGCCGCTCCAATACGCAGCCCTGTAAAGCTTCCCGGTCCCTTGGTAACAGCAATCACATCGATGGATGCCAGATCCAGATCCAACGTCTCTTTCAATTCCTCCAGCATCGGAACCAGCGTCTGGGAATGCGTTTTCCGGTACTGCAGATTGTATTCGCCGAGCAGCTTCCCGTCCTCTGCAACGCCGCAGCCTGCGGTAAGTCCCGAGGCCTCAATGGCCAATATCTTCATCTCGTTCTGATCCCTTCTCTTATCGTTTCTGCTCCGAGTCAATCTCAACGGAGCGATAATCCACGCCTCTGGAAAGGTCCTTGCGAATACGGATTACCTTCGTACTGCCCGGCAGGCATTCCGCGATCTGCTCCGGCCACTCGATAAGGCTGACGCCCTGTCCGTACAGATAATCATCCAGGCCGACCTCTTCCATCTCCTCCGGCTCATCAATGCGGTAGACATCGAAATGGTACAAGGGAAGTCTGCCTCCCTCATAAATCTGCAGAATCGTAAACGTCGGACTGTTCACCGGCTCAGTAATACCAAGCCCCGCTGCAAATCCCTTCGTAAAAACAGTCTTGCCAACTCCCAGATCTCCCGACAACGCATAAATATCGCCCGGACCGGCCTCTTGCGCCAGACTCTTTCCGATGGCGTAGGTCTCTTCGGCAGAGTGTGATTCCAAAAGCTGCATGCTTTCTCTCTCCAAATATAGCAACAATTCAGCACAACAAAACCGTCAGAGCATACGCCCCGACGGTAGTAATCATACACTGTTCGTCTATGCTTTTCCACCTGCTCCGGCACCCTCACCTGCTGGAGCAGTCGCTTACACGCACTTCCATCACACGACGGGTCCCGGCGGAGGTGTCCGGTTCGGGGACATTCTCACTGCCCCTTCAGGATCGGCGAAATCTTCTTATACACCAGGAAGGTAACCACAACATCCAGCATCCCCTTCACAAAGGTGAACGGAACATTGAACACCAGAAGACTCTGTGCGACGCTTTTCATCCCCGGAAGGATCGCCTGATATGCCGCCAGAATGGTCTCCTCCGGCATGAACTGGTAATAAACCGGATATACCACCAGCAGATTGGACGGAAAGGAGATCAATGCCATTACCACCGCACCGGCGATGGAAGCAATCAGCGCGCCCTTCTTGGAGCGATTGAAGCGGTATACAGCGCCGGCAGTCCCGACGAAGAAGGCTCCCAGGACAAAATTGGAAAGCTCGCCCACACCAAAAGATCCGCTGGCCAGTCCGGCATGCAGCAGGTTTTTAATCAGTTCAATGAATATGCCGCACAAAGGCCCCATAGCAAAGCTTCCGATCAGCGCGGGAAGATCCGAAAAGTCGAATTTGATAAAGGTCGGCATCAGCATCGGAACCGGAATTTCGATCAGCTGCAGGAGAAAGGCGCAGGCCGCCAATACCCCGGTTACAGTGATGTACCGAACATTTCCAGAACGTTTGCCATTTGAATAATCAGACATGAAATCCACCTTTCTGTCACACACGTGACGAACCTTGAGCATTTTCAAAGTGTTCAGAAAGGTGAGGCTTCTGATCATTTTTCTTCCATCCAGACTGTACTGTTGGTTCCGGAGTTTCACCGAATCAGCCTGCCCTACCCGAAAACAGTAAAATCCCAACTGATTTTCGGATAAAACAGGGTCGCGGACTGTACCGCCAGTAGGGAATTGCACCCTGCCCTGAAAAATACTCAGATGTTAAGTTGCTGCCCGCGGTCTGTTTGTCCGGCTGCAGGCTATATTTCCACTGTCAGCTTTAGCTGACAATCCGGAAATTGAATTCATTGACCGCCCGGCGTTCCTCGTCGGCGGTATCGACCTTGGCAATACATGCACCGAGCGCCCGAAGCTTTTCCGGGAACCGTTCATACCCTCGCTCGATGTATTTAATGTCATAGATCTCGGAATATCCATTGGCGGCCAGTGCCGCGGCTACCAGCGCAGCCCCTGCGCGCAGATCCGGTGCGCTTAAATTCGCGCCGTTATAACTCTCCACACCGTCAATGATGGCGGTATTGCCCTCTACGCGAATGGAAGCTCCCATCTTCGTCAGCTCATCCACGTACTTAAAACGGTTCTCAAAAATGCTCTCCGTCACAATACTGGTTCCCTTGGAAAGTCCCAGAAGAACACTGATCTGCGGCTGCATATCCGTAGGATAGCCAGGATATGGAAGTGTTTTGACATTTGTATGCTCCAGACGTCGTTTCGCAACAACGCGAACCGAATCGTCGGACTCTGTCACCTCACACCCCACCTCGATCAGCTTTGCGGTGAGGGACTCCAAATGCTTGGGAATAACATTGGTGATGGTAACATCGCCGCGGGTTGCTGCCGCAGCATACATATAGGTTCCCGCCTCAATCTGATCCGGGATGATGGAATACGTCGTCTTGTGCAGACGCTCCACGCCTTTAATGCGGATGACATCGGTTCCTGCGCCCTTGATGCGCGCACCCATGCTGTTAAGGAAGTTGGCCAGGTCAACCACATGCGGCTCCTTCGCCGCATTCTCGATGATGGTGTTCCCCTGCGCCATCGCCGCTGCCATGATCACATTGATGGTTGCGCCCACCGACACCACATCCATATAGATATGGCTTCCCACCAGCTCATCGGCCTTGGCAACAATCATGCCCGGAGATGCAACCCGCACACTGGCCCCCAGCGCGCGAAATCCCTTGATGTGCTGGTCGATCGGACGAAGGCCGATGTTGCAGCCTCCCGGAAGAGCGACCTCTGCCTTCTTGTACTTGCCAAGGAGCGCACCAATCAGATAGTACGAGCCGCGAATCTTACGGACCGCTTCCGTATCCACCGGTGCATCCTTGATGGTTGCGCCATTGATGACATACGTATGCAGCTGCGGATGCTCCACCACCGCTCCGATCTCCGCGATGGCACCAATAATGGCACGAATATCCGAAACATCCGGGATATTCTCTATAGTTACCGGCTCATCAGCCATGATAGAGGCAGCAACAATGGCCAATGCCGCATTCTTGGCACCGCCAATCTCAACCTCTCCGGAAAGAGGATTTCCGCCTTTCACAACATAATGCACCATGCATTAAACTCCTAATCATCTGATCCTGCGGATCTTTCTCCGAAGGAAACTCTCCCCTTGTAACAAGTCCGTAATAGAATACTGCCGTCTTATACTCTCGTCAAGCAAAGCCGGCAAAGGCTTTGCTGCGTTACGACAGGTAATTATACGGATTAACCGCCGTTCCGTTGACTCGAATCTCAAAATGCAGATGCGGTCCTGTACTGTTACCGGTATTACCGGAACGCGCAATAACGTCTCCCTGCGATACCGTCTGTCCAACCTTCACCAGTATCTTCGACAAATGTCCATACCGTGAGGTAACTCCGTTTCCGTGATCAATATAGACAACGTATCCATACCCGGACTGCCAGCCTGCGGATGTAACCGTTCCTCCGCTGGTAGCCATAACGGACGTTCCGACAGCAACAGCGATGTCGAGTCCCTTGTGATACGTGCTCGCGCCGGCCTTCGGCGCTTTTCTGCCGCCAAAGCCGGAGGAGACCCGTCCGTATACCGGCCATATATAGGTCGGCGGATTCTTGGTCCCGATTTCTATAATCTTCGGCACCGCGTCCACCGTATTTTCCTGTTTAACAATTTCACGGCTCTGCACTGTATCGTCGCGGTAATTCACCAATGCAATTACGCGCCGATGTCCGGAGCTTCCTTCCTGAATCACTTCCGACTTTGTGGTGTACCAGTCGTCGTTCTTCTTATAAATGGTCTCTGCCGTATAGTCTTCTTCGTAGTATTCCTGATTGGTATAGAGCACCGTCAGCTTCGGTTCCGCTACGGTAACACTCAGAACGTCTCCCGGTCGAATGATGGCATCCGTTCCCGAAAGGGAATTGATGGATACCAGCTGCTGGGTGGTAAGTCCGTATTTTTCCGCGATGCCGGAGAGCGTATCGCCGCTGGTCACCTCATAGGTTGCGCTGCGTGCCACATCTCCGGTAACATCCGCCTCCGCCTCCTCCAGCGTCGCCACCAGATTGGACGGAAGATACGTCTCGGAAATCTCAATCTTCTCTCCGAAATCAATATTCTGCAGTCCCAGGACATAATCCTCAAAATCCATGCCGACTGCCGGTTTAACATCATCAAAGAGCTTCGAGAAGGCCTGCTCAATGCCGGCGGAGGGAAGCTGGTTCTGCTGCTCCTCCTTTTTCTCCTGCTCGCCGGTTGTCAGAACCTGATACGTCAGCGCGTTCACCTCGCGGCTTGTATCGGACAGGATGTTGACAATGTAATCCCTTTCGGGGTCGTACTTTTCAAGCACATCATTCAGAAGCTGCTTGATATCATCCACGGAAGCCATGTTGAACACATACTCGCCGACCTTTACCGTGTAGCAATGCTGCAGCGTGAAAAGCTCGTAGGTAGACAGCACCGACTTCATCCGGGCAACGATATCCTCCTGGGTATCCGTGGTCCCCCAGGAAACCCGCTGTCCCTCTACCTGCAGATCTGCATCAATGAAGATCATGTCGCTGCTGGTCTTGGCAATCTCGCGCCGGGCTATCAGGTAATAGTCTCTGGCCTCTTCTTCTGTACCAACAATACCAACCTCTTCCCCATTCAGATAAATGGTAAAGAGGTTGTCGTTTTCCCCGTGAAGTCCCGTATAGTTCGGCCAAAAAAACAGGCTGCCCACCAGTACCGCCATGCAGGTCGTCAGGAACAGAAATTCAGTTTTCTTCTCATTGTGAAATATACGGAAAATCATGTATACAAATCAGCGCAAAAACAGATTCAAAATCCCAAAGGCGTCCAGGGCCTCCAATATCGCACATACTGCAGCAAGTACCAGTGTTGCAATCTGTACTCCGTTCGGCTTCGCCTGCGCAGGTGCGTTTTTATCCGGAAGAAGATCCTTGATTTCTTCGGTCTGCTTTTTCAGAAGAAGCTCTGTTGCAGCCTGCACATTTCGGTACACACGTACATTTTCCTTATGGGCAAAATCATCCGACTGCTGCAGGAGGTCCGAGACCTTTGCCTGGCTTTCCGTCAGGGACGCATTCAGCTTTTCATTCAGATCATGGATTTTCTCCTCCAGAACCGCCTTGGTATTGTCCTGAATTCCGGAGAAATCAACCTCCTGAAATGCCTTGCCGTTGTCCGCAAGCGCCTGCGCGGATGCCTTCATCACATCCTGCACCCCCTTGGTTGTCTCCAGGCTCATCTTGCGCATATCATCCACAAGTGCGTTATTCTTCGCATAGAGCTCTCTTAGCTCATCGATCTGCTTCTGGTATGCTGCAACAGCGTCCTTTAATGCATCCACCTCCAGAGCCTGTGCCTCTTCATTGGCGCGGATCATATCAT
>CAVBQH010000156.1:0-5656 GCA_963597485.1 Acutalibacteraceae bacterium | reverse complement strand
GCATAATCCCAAACAACGTAAAAGGCCGTTGTTACATCTGTGGATACTGGGGAACTACTCAGGAACACCACATGATCCACGGCACAGCAAACCGGAGGAACGCGGACCATTACGGACTCACAGTCCAGCTGTGCCCTAGATGCCACATGAACCTCCATGACCACGGAATCTATGACAAGGAACTTCAAAAGGTGGCGCAGCAGGAGTTCGAAAAACGCTGGGGGCATAAAGAGTGGATGAAGGTATTCCAAAAGAGCTATCTGTGAGGCCGATATGGAGCAACAAGACAAGAGGTGCGGCAACTGCCTGTACTACAACTACAAAGGCAATAGAGGGCTAAAAACGGCGGTCTGTGAGGTATATACGGCACAGCATTACCACACAGACAAGCCGTGCCACAACTGGAAAGAAGAAAAGGTATGGCGGCGATAGAAATAAAGCGGTGCCCATTCTGCGGAGGCTCGGCAAGACTGCGGCTGATGGGCGAAGGACATTACCGGATCACATGCACGAAGTGCTTAAACGGAACAACGGACTGCATATCGCAGAAAACGGCGCTGCTGAAATGGAACAGGAGAGCGGATGGAGATTAGCAAAGAGGATGCGGCGAAATATCTGAGGAATACCGGCTATGATGCCGATGTGGTCAACGGAGTCGTAACGGTTTTCATCGACGAAAGCAAAGTGGTTGACCTGCAGGCCGGAAAGATTCTGCGGAAGGTTAAAAAGGCGCTGACAGCAATCGGATATTCCGCCAGCTATGGCGTAAAGGTAAAGAGTGAAAAGACAGACAATGGATGAGTATGTGGAGGAAAGGAACATGGCAAAAGCCTACATCAAGCCAAAGGTTTTGGTGGCCCCACCACTCCCAGCGACAAAGGAATGCCGGTATATCGAACGGATGCCTGCAGGGCTAGACGACAACCATTTAAAGTGGCGAGAGAATCCGCTGGAAAAGCACAGGAAGAAAGCGAAACCGAGACCAAAACAGGAGATGAAGAAACCCAGACCAAAGCCGAAACCGGTGGAGAAACAAGGGAGATACCGCAAATGGACCTTTGCACAGAAAGAAGACATTGTGCAGCGCCATGAAAGCGGCGACGACTGGGCGACAATCGCGGAGGATTATGGCACAACCCGGGAATCAGTAAGGGCTGTGTGCAACAGATGGATGGGCAGGAAATGACACCAATAGCGAAAGCGACAAGAGATATCCAGATTGAGGGCGAAAAGCAAGTGCGGATCGTCTACAGCGCTGCAGCCATCGCCCTACACCGGCACTATGGATGGGGACAGAAGAGAATCCTAAAGCTGATCGAGGAAACAAAGGCCATCTGGAACGACTGCGCAAGGGACCCGGACACAAGCATGTTGATGATGTTAGAGCAGGAGACCGGCATTGAGATACAGGCTAGGGGAGTGGACAAGAGCTACCACGAACTTGACTTCTTGAACGGTACCCCGGCAGACGCTAGGCCGATGAGGCCGGCTGAATTTCTTTACATGCGAAAGCGACAGATTCCATGGATAAACCCTCAGATCACGGCGGCGCTTCTGTTAGCCCTGCATCGAATCCATGGATGGAGCGGAGTGAGGGACAGCAGACTGCTAGCACAGAAAGACGAAGTAGAGCAGGAATACAAGTGGAACCCGACACAGCTGGTTAAGGCCTGCCGGGAGGAAACGGGGATAAACATTGTGGAGGAAACGGAATGAAAGTAAAAGAGCTAATCAAAGAATTACAGAAACTGCCGCAGGAGAGTACCGTCATTGCAGATGTGCTTGGCGATGAGAATAGCGCTGAAATCGTCAGCGTAAGGGCTGGAGCAAAGACGTACAAAGCATTCTCATTCATCGCAATAGACCGGTCGGAAGAGGTGAAGATGCATCTTAATTTCATATCTGACATGAGAAGCGATTATGAGGGTGATCAAGAGGAATGGATACCAGTAACAGAGAGACTGCCGGAAGAAAAAGGACAATACCTTGTAGCGATCGAAGATAACGAGGGCTGTTTGATAGAAACCACAAAAGCATTTTATGAGCTGAACGGACTGTGGTCATCCCCTTTCTTCTACATGAGTGACGTCGTGACAGCATGGATGCCATTACCGGAACCGTACAAGGAGGATAAGGATGACACAGCAAGAGATTGATAATGCTATCGCAAGAGCTATAGCTAGATGGCTGCCAGTGAAGCCGACATTTGTCGAAGGATCGGCGGATGGCGAGCTGCTATACGATACATGGCACTGCCCATGCTGCGAAAAGGGTTACGAACTGCGCTACGAAGAGTATGACTATTGCCCCTGCTGCGGACAGCACATTGATTGGCAAGAGTGGAAGAAGATACGGGCCCGACACATGGAGGAAGGGGAATGAGCTATCCGCGATTGACACCATGCAAGTATTGTGGCAGGTATCCGCATCTTCTCAAGGTTTACGACGAGTATAAATATTGTTGCGACATTGGTTGTGGGAATACTGTCGGAACGGCTGGATACTGGCACAGGACAAAAGCTGCTGCAATCAGAGCATGGAATAAGAGAGCGCAGGGAGAATGGGAGAATTATGCATAGAAATGCAAGTTCCTACTATACGCCGAACGAGCACGGCAGAGAGCTATTAGGCTTGCCGCCGACAAAAATCAGCTACGCCGCCGGGACGGATTACCTGACCTGTGCTGAATGCCCGCACTGCAAGCCGCGAGGAATCCGTGAGGATGGCTTTCTAGGTGCCGGGTACCAGTACGGCATCTGCGGACAGAGTGGAAATATAGCCTTTCTGGAGCCGTGGAAGGAAAAGCGGATTCACGGGAGCGGCTACATCTGCCACAAGGAATCAAGCTGTGAATTGTATGAGAAAAGGCAATCGGAGAACGAAGATGGAGTATAGCGGTGAAGAATTCCAAATGTGGTGCGAGGAACGAGACCGGGCCATATTAAGCGGAGATGTGAAGAAGTTCAGAGCATTCTATGAGCGATGGATGAATAAGGGCATGTATGACAGGCCACTCCCAGCGGATGACAGGATTGTAGATTGCGCAATCCACAAGATGGTATTAAGCCTGGCAAACGTAACAGATGCTGAACGACAGGCCGCCAAACAATGGCTTAGGAAGCATGGTTACGGCTTAGATTAAAAGCAGACCAGCAACTCAAACGGGAACTGAAATTTTAGATCGGTTTGAGTTGTTGGCCAGAATCAAAAAACAGAGAAGGATATGGAAAACCTATTAAGGAATGTATTTGGCGGCATATTCGTAACAACGGCAGTGGCAGTAATGGCAATACTGGTGGCAATGCTGGTGCATGGATTCATGGACGAATGCCTGAAAGCAGAGGATGACGCTGCAGAGGTCGCGGCTATTGTGTCCGGTGTTGCGGTGGTGGTCGGCGGCATCATCGGCGGCGTGCTTTATTACATCGCCTAGCAAGGAAATCAAATGGTAACTGCAATAGTAATTACATTTTCAATCATCATCTTCGGGGCAGGAATCAATGCCATGCTCGCATTTATGGCTATCCTGCACTTTTTCGAGAAAGATGCAGATTAAGGAGGAACGAAACAATGAATAGCGTAGTACTTATGGGGAGACTCACAAAAGACCCGGATGTTAGATACACTCAAGGCCAGCAACCAACATGTATAGCAAGATACAGCCTTGCAGTAGATCGAAAGGTGAAGGACTCAAACGGCAACCGGCAGGCCGATTTCATCAACTGCGTTGCCTTTGGAAAGTCTGGAGAGTTTGCAGAGAAGTATCTACACAAGGGAATGAAGATCTGCATCAGGGGACGGATTCAGACAGGAAGTTATACCAAGCAGGACGGAACAAAGGTCTACACCACGGATGTTGTAGTAGAGGAACATGATTTCTGTGAGAGCAGGCAGGCAAACGACACAGCGCAGAACACAGCACCGGCACAGCAGACAAGCGGAGATCAGGGAGGACTGGACGGCTTTATGTCAATCCCTGATGGATTCACTGAAGAACTGCCTTTTATGTGATGGGGGTATGTAAGCAAATGCAGGACCGGAAGCGGCGGAAAATAGGGATAGTTCAGGAGCTGGCCGAGGAGGGATTCACCCCGGAAGAGATAGCGGAGGGGGTTGAGCTGTCAGTGTATACCGTCAAGCAGTATCTAAATGAGCTAGGGCTAGACGGGATATACCGGCATGTAGACAAGATGTCATGCACCGAGAAAGCCGCAAAAGCTGTTAGAAGGGCAGACATTGAGCAATTCCGGGATGCCTTACGGCCCGGTGATTATGTCATGGTTGCGTCTGAGGTGCTGGACGGCTTCAACCTACGGCGCAAGCTGCAAAGGGCAACGGTTAAGGCCGTCAGCAACCACGTTATTTTGACCGATAAAGGCTGTTTTCAAGATAAAGAGGTCTACTTATGGAGTGGAGAAAGAAAACGTTAAACAGGGGCAAAACATGCCGCCATGAATGGACCTGGACAGATGCGGTACCGAATGAGGCAGGGCGGCAGCTGTGCCGGTGCAAGAAGTGCGGAAAGGTGGAACGGCTGCGGCTCCCGGTCCGCAACTGTCACAACTACCGGTAAAAGAAAACCCCGGCGGACTGTATCCGCTGGGGTTGTTGTGGCCTCAAAAGTATCTAAGGCCATCAGTAGCGACTATGTAACAATACTCTCTTACAATGGCATTTATGGCCCAATAGAAAGGGGTATTATATACAGGGTATTCGTCTAACTGATACTGATAAAGGGTTAAAGCATGCACAGCGGCGGCGCTGTCTGCTGTAAGATGTTTCTTGCAGCCGGTGAACCTGGGAAACTCCATGCTGTTCTCTTTGTACCGGCCGTTATAGGCTTTCAGGTTGTAGATGTAGATCATTCTATACAGCTTGTGAGGGTCATATACTTCAATCCCATCATGACCGGGTTTGCTGGCCTTGCAGGAGTCGAAAACAGACAGGTCAACGCCTGGTACATCTTCGAGGCGGTGCGAGTCAAGCATCCGGCATACTACAGCGGTTACATAATCGGCGTTTTCCTTGTTGATTACCATACAAGACATTGTGTTTTCCTCCTTGAATGCGAGTTTTTTAACCTCGTTGATGATTTTGTTTTTGTTTTCCTCTGTTGCCTCTAGTACCCATTCGAAATTCATGACGGTATGAGTTCCAATAGGCGTGTTAAAGTACATGACCGGCGCTGTTTCATTCTGGGGGTTGTATTTTCCTCTGCAGGTGCCGCCTTGATCGGTGGCATAAACTGTGACGCTCCACCAGGACGGAAGGAACGCTGGTAGTTTTCGCTCCCTTATCCACCGGGCCATTAGTAAACTGTTGCCGTCAACCCTTGCAAGCTCAATGGTGATCTGCTCCCCGGAAGGAGTGAGGGAGGCAAACCGGACCGACTCCCTGTATGCTTTTGGGTTATCATTTATAACACTGGTTGTATACCTCATCTGCTAGCCCTTTCGGTTATCATGTCGAATCTGTAAATGATATCGTCCTCCCAATCTCCGAAGATGTCGCAAGAGTAGACGACAACCGTTGTAACAGTGTCCCCGGCTTCAACCGGGATGCAGCTATAGGAAATATAGTCATAGCCGCTATCTATGGGGCCGTCAGAGCTTGTGAGGACCTGCCCGGCGCCGGTGCTGTCTAGTGCTGTGCCGGT
>CAVBQH010000155.1:0-5720 GCA_963597485.1 Acutalibacteraceae bacterium | reverse complement strand
ACAGGTAAATCCGCGATACTACAAATGTGAGGCCATTACATATTGTCTATTCAGACAAACACAGCCTGTATCAGTATCATATATAAAATCGTCCCCGCCGCCATAGAAAGCATCATATTCTTTCTCCACAGAAAGCTTCCGGCTGTAACCGCGACGGCGATTCCCTCCGGGATCCCGAATGTCCCGCCCGGAGCAAAGGACACATTCCGCAGGCAGTAAACGATCAGAAGTCCGAACACGGCCGGTGCAAGATATTTGCCAAGGTAGGTGATGTATTCCGGCGTCTTCTTACCTGCCGGAAAGAGAATGTACGGAAGATATCTTGTCAGAAGCGTCGCCGCTACGGCAGCTCCGATGGTCGCGGCCTGCTGAAGCAGTGTCATTTCACTCATGCACGCTCTCCTTTTTCCTGTGCTCGAACAGTGGCCGCAGAAGCGTCAGAGCTGCCAGAATCGTCAGCATTGCAGGAATGATGAAGTGATCCGGCCCGAATATCAGAAGGCAGACAAGCGAGCCTGCAATTCCAATGCCGGCGCTGACGTGTCCCTGCGCGGTATCCTTGAGCCACTGGTTCATGAAGATAGTCACGAACATCGCCGTCATAACAAAATCCAGCCCACTGGTATTAAAGGTAATCAGTGAGCCAAAGACTGCGCCAAGCGCCGTACCGGCAATCCAGTACAGCTGATCCAGCAGCGATACCCAGAAGTAAAACCAGCCCCGGTCAACATTCTCCGGAACAGCCGCCGAGTAATTCACCGCAAAGGTTTCATCGGTTGTTGCATATATCAGATAGAATTTCTTCCACCCGGTTCCTTTATAGCGGTCCAGCATGGAAATCCCGTAAAACAGGTGCCTTGCCCCCACCATCAGTGCCGTCGCAAAGCACGCCATCGGATGGAAGGAGGACATCAGGATGGATACCAGCAGGAACTCCATGGAACCGGTATACACAATGACGGCTGTCAGAATCGGATATAAAATCGGAAAGCCACTGGTGACCATCAATATGCCGTAGGTAATCCCCAGAAAAACATAACCGGCCAATACCGGGATTGTCTGCGGAAGCGCCGTGCGAAAAGCCATGGACGCTCTCCCCCTTCCTTCTGTGCCCGCCGGAATGCTCGCCCGGTCACCGCTGGCTGACACGATGTTATTGTTACTCAAACGCTTCTCCCGTTCTCTTCCGATCCTCACGAATCAGAATCCGCATGGCCTCAACTGCCACCTGAACAGCGCCCTCCACGTCATGCACAATGTGATTCTCCATGCCGCGCTTTACACGCTCCTGATTGCCCATAACGAGGAACTCCGCTCCGGCACGCACGCCGCGTGCACTCGCCACAATAAACAGTGCCGCCGACTCCATCTCCGAAGCCTTACACCCCAGCTTCATCCATGCGTCCCAGTTCTCCAGGAGCTTACCGGCCACCGGCATGGTCTCCGGATCGTGCTGACCGTAGAAGGAACCCTTGCTCTGTACCACCCCGGCATGGCAGGTTTTCCCAAGGTTCTTGGCTGCCTGCACCAGTGCATTCGCCACGGCAAGATCTGCAACCGCCGGGAACGCGATCGGCGCGTATTCTCTCGAGGTCCCCTCTGCCCGAATAGCTCCCGTTGCCACCACAATATCACCGCCCTGCACGTCCAATGCCATTCCGCCGCACGTTCCTATACGGATGAAGGTATCGGCTCCACAGTTCACCAGCTCTTCCATGGCAATAGAGGCTGACGGTCCGCCGATGCCGGTGGAGGTCACCGACACCCTTTCTCCCTCCAGCATTCCAGTATAGGTGACGAATTCCCGGTTGTCCGCAACGAACTTTGCATCCTCCAGATAGGATGCGATTTTGGCGCACCGTTTGGGATCCCCCGGCAATATCACATATCTGCCAACATCTCCTTTTCGAATCTGCAGATGATACTGCAGTCCCTCTTCTCCTGAATAATTCTGCATATGTAGTTCCTCTTTCTCAGCAACTAATTTTTGCTGCTTTCCTTTTGCTCATGCGGCATTCGTGCCAACCATCTGCAGGCAAATTCACGCTGAAAATAGGCAGTCGGTCAAGGTGCGAAGTGCCAGTACATCGATTTTTAACTAACTGGCCTAACTAACTGGCCCTTTTCCCTGATTGCACGTGTCTAAAATCCTCAGCGTAGCCCGCTACGCCTACGTTTTTTGACACGCATCCTCAGAAAAAAGTTCTGCGTTATTAGGCCAGTTATTTTGCAAACGATGTACTAAGAAGACACGGTTATTCTACACCATACAGCAGCCGCTGCTCCAGATAAATCAGATGTAAACAAAGCGGCAGCCTTGTTTTGCCCATGCAAAGCAAAGCTGCCGCTGTATGAATGTGTCTATTACATCGATTTGGAGAGATCACTTCCCAAGCGAGATTCCCTCTCTCTCGAGAATCTGCCGCACGGCCTCGCTCTGCTCCTTCGTCACCGTCGGAATCGGCTTTGTGCAGGCCGATGATGCCACAACGCCGCGCAGACGACACCCTTCCTTGATGATCGGCACGAAGAGCGATCCCACGCTGTAAATATCAAACAGGCGATTGATCTGCTGCTGTCCTCTTGCAATTCCCTCTGCATCGTTCTCCCGCATGGAGCGAATCCACGCGCTGCACAGCTCCGGAACCACGTTTGACAGGCCGCCGATGATGCCGTCGCCGCCCGAGAGAACGTTGTGTGCCGCATTGTCATCAAAGCCGGAATACACTTCAAAATCCGGGTACGCCGACTTCACCACCTTGATCAGCTCTCTTGTGTGATCCATGCCGCTGATGGTGTCCTTGATGCCGACCAGATTGTCATGGGTCTGCCGCAGATGCAGGACCACCTCCGGATCAATGGTATAGCCTGTCCGATCCGGGAAATTGTAGATATAAACCGGTCCGTGAATCTGTCCGAACAGCTCGTCATAGAATGTAAACAGCGACGCGCTGTCAAATCGAAAATAATACGGCGATATGATCATTGCCGCATCGGCTCCCTGCTCCAGGCACCAGTTGGAATAGGGGACAATCTCCTCCTCCAGCATCGACGCCGTTCCGATGATGCACTTCACGCGGTGATTGATATGCTTGATGGCAAACCGTGCCAGCTCCTTGCGAGATTCCATACTCATCGCGAAGAACTCACCGATGCTGCCGCCGATCAGGATGCCGTCAATACCGTTCTCGATCAGGTGGTCAAAGAGTCTCCCCTGGCTCTCCAGATCCAGGGAACCGTCTTCCTTCAGAATCGTTACGGCAGGTGTTATATATTTTGCATTCATTTTTGCTGCTCTCTCCTTATGGTCTCCGTTTCACCGCACGTCGTTTACACTTTTCGTATCTGTTCAGCCGCATCGAAGATTTGCGATAGCGAATTCAAGATGAGCACTGAATAGTTGCCAATTATCATTATACCCGTGCGGCATTCGCTCTGCATCTTCCGGCGCTACGCTTACTCCAGTCCGCCGCCTTCCATGGCGCTGCGGGCATTCTGCGTATACATCCGATAAAAGCCTTTTCTGGGCTCCCGGGGAACAATGCTGTCCGTCCGGCTCCGCTCCTGCAGAACCTTCGCCGCTTCCTCCACTGAGCAGGGTACGCCGTCAATGCCGGTCACATTCAGCGTGCGATTCTTCACCGAATAGGAAATCAGATCTCCCTCCCGGATGAACGCAATCGGTCCGCCGGAGGCCGCCTCCGGCGACACATGTCCGATGGCGGCGCCTCTGGTCGCACCGGAGAATCTTCCGTCTGTAATCAGCGCCACACTACCGTTGATCCGGTCATCGCAGCAAATGGCCTCGGTGGTCGCTACCATCTCCGGCATGCCGCACCCTCTCGGGCCTTCGTAGCGGACAATGATGACCTCTCCCGGCTCAATCCTGCGCTTCGCTACAGCATCGTAGGCCTCTTCCTCGCAGTCAAAGACTCTGGCCTTCGCATTAACCACTTCCCTCTGGTTCTCGGCACAGGCCGCGTATTTGATGACCGCGCCGTCCGGTGCAAGATTTCCCTTCAGGATGGCAACCGATCCGGTCTCCTTCACCTTTTCCACCGGGAAAATAACCTGCTCCCGCTCCAGTCCGTAGTTGTGCAGATACCCGAGATTCCGCTGGAACCAGTTGTCCTTGTGCAGATCCTCCAGATTATCCCCCAGCGTTTTGCCGGTCACCGTCATCACATCCAGATCCAGATAATCCCGCAGCATCCACTCCACCATGGGAACGCCGCCGGCGAACCAGAAGGCCTCTGTAATCTGCGTCCCGGACGGATAGATGTTCCCGATGTGCGGAATCTGGTGATTGATCTCATCAAAGAGCTCAATCGGCAGCTCAACGCCGGCCTCTCTGGCGATGGAAGGCAAGTGGAGCGTAGCATTGGTAGAGCCTCCGATGGCCGAATGCACCACAATGGCATTGCGGAAGGCCGCTTCGGTCAGTATTTTATCCGGCGTTAATTCCTGCTCCGCCAGTGCCATAATCTGGCGTCCTGCCTGTCTGGAATACTGCAGAAGATCACGCATGGTCGCAGGAACCAGCGCCGCGCCGGGCAGAGTCAGTCCCAGTGCCTCAGCCAGGCACTGCATCGTGGACGCGGTGCCAAGGAACGAGCAGGCTCCCACGGACGGACATCCCGTCAGCTTGTAATCGCGCACCTCCTGGGGCGTAATCGCGCCGTCCCGCTTCTCACGCAGGGAGATATCACCTGCCAGGACGGAGGTTGTCATGTTCGGCCCCGGCCGCATGGATCCGCCTGGCATGAAAATGGCCGGAATATTCAGTCTTGCAATGGCCTTCAGATGGGCCGGAATCGACTTATCACAGCTGGAGGAGAGCACCATGCCGTCCCACTGCACCGCGCTCCCGTGAATTTCAACCATGTTGGCGATGGCCTCGCGGGACGCCAGCACGTAGTTCATGCCGTCGCCGCCCTGGGTGCAGCCATCGCAGATATCGGTTGCATAGTATTTGGCCGGCTTTCCGCCCTTTTCGTAAATTCCATAGGTTGCCTGCTCCACCATCTGATTCAGGTGATAGCTTCCCGGATGGGAATCGCCGTATACACTTTCCACCATGATCTGCGGCTTCAGAATGTCCTGATCATCCCAACCGGTTCCCATCTCCAGCGCATCGAACTGGGACCAGAACTTGCGCTCCGCAGCACTTCTTTGCTTCATATCCAATGCCTCCGTTGCATTTAAACAAAAGTGTCGGTGCAAACCTCCTCCCGCAAATACGTTGTATCAGAGGTTTGTACCTTGGATTCCTGGCATCATACAAGTTCAGGGAATAACGACTTCTTCAGTCCTTATTCCCTGAACCATTCTCAGATCATTGTACTTCTTTTTCTTACTTTTTCCAGCCTTCCGGGATGTAGGAAATGGTATTTGCGATCATGTCATTTACCAGCTCGCGTGTTGTCTGCACATCCGTGCATTTTGCCTTGTAGTTCGGATCGTGTAGGAAGGCCTCCACCACCAGCTCACGGTCGCAGGTGAGTGCCGCCTTCAGTGTTCTCTCATGGTTCTCCACGTGAGGAATCACAAGATCGTAGACGTCTCTCTTAATGGCACCTGCTGCAATCGGATGGATGTTGTCTCTTTCAAAGATGGCATTTGTCTCAACTACTGCATCTGCCGGCAGGTTTGGAATCTGCAGTGCTGTATTCGGAATATTGACGTTGGAAACGAAGCGGCTCAGTCCGCAAAGTGCCTTG
>CAVBQH010000154.1:0-5772 GCA_963597485.1 Acutalibacteraceae bacterium | reverse complement strand
CCTCTCTTCTACTCAACTCTATAAGCACGACTCATTCTCAAACCAGCGACGGGTCCTGGCGGAGCTGGCTTGAAGACGAACCGCACCACTTAATACGGATTCATCGGATCAAAATCAAACTGGAACACCGTATCCATGCCGGTGCTGGCCTTGCATGCCCGTCTTGCCGCAGCCTCCACCGCATCCTTACAAGCGATCAGTGTATCATAATCAGCGCTTTTAACATAGAGAACATATCGGTACTCATCCCGCAGCTTTTCCAGGGCCGCTGCCGCAGGGCCTATCAGAATGCACCCCTGTCTTGTTTCCGGAAGCTTTTCCAGAAGTGCCCTTGTCTGATTGGCAAAGAGCGCCGCATGCTCCTCTGATCGGGACGTTAACTGAATGGCCAGCATATGCTCTGCCGGAGGATATCTGAGCAGCCGCCGGTAGGTCATCTCCTCCCCGTAAAAGCCCTCATAATCCTGCCGCGCCGCATGTACAATGCTGTAATGGGACGGATCATAGGTCTGGATCACCACATTTCCCGGCTTGGTCCCGCGCCCTGCGCGCCCGGCTGCCTGCGTCAGGAGCTGAAACGTCCGCTCTGCCGCCCGGTAATCACCCATATGAAGGGACATGTCCGCCAGCAGCACGCCCACCAGCGTCACGTTCGGGAAGTCATGTCCCTTCACAATCATCTGGGTGCCAATGAGAATATCCGCCTCCTCATTGGCAAAGGCCGACAATATTTTCTCGTAGCTGGTCTTCGTTCTGGTGGTGTCTGCGTCCATGCGCAGAATCCTGGCTTTGGGATATGCCTTCTGCACGAGCTGCTCCACCTGCTCGGTTCCTGCCTGAAAACCACTGATATAGGGTGATCCGCACTCCGGGCATTTTGCCGGCATTTCCGTCTCATATCCGCAATAGTGACACACAAGGCGTCCCCTTCCGTGGAGAGACAAGGATACGCTGCAGTGCGGACACTTGGGCACATAGCTGCAGCTGCGGCAGGAAACAAAGCCGGAAAATCCGCGGCGATTCAGGAATAATATGCTCTGCTCGCCCCGATCCAGCCTCTCCTGCAGAAGCTCTGAAAGGCGCCTTGAGAGGATGGAATGATTGCCTAATCGCATTTCCTGCCGCATATCAGCAATCTCCGTCTGCGGAAGGCTCCCGCCCGTGAGTCTCTTCGTCAGACGATACAGCCGAAATCTGCCTTCTCCAGCCCGATAATATGACTCCAGAGACGGGGTCGCCGACCCCAGTACAACAACACCTCTGTGCACCTTTGCAATCTGGATGGCCACCTCTCTTGCATGGTACTTGGGCATGGACTCGTTCTTGTAGCTGGTTTCATGCTCCTCATCCATGATAATGATGTCGACCCTGGGGAAGGGCGTGAACAGCGCGGATCTGGGGCCGATGATGACATCGATTTCCCCTCGCCTTGCCCGCTCGAACTGATCACTCTTCTCACTCTCCGAAAGGGACGAATTCATCACTGATACGCGGTCACCAAAGTGCCGGTAGAACCGCATCAGCGTCTGGTAGGTCAGTGAAATCTCCGGGATGAGCATAATAGCCTTGCCGCCCTTGGATACGATTTTCTCGATGATTGCGATGTATACCTCTGTTTTGCCGCTGCCGGTAATGCCGTGGATGAGAGAAACCCGTGGCACTTCCTCCTGATCCTGCGGTAGCTCCCGGATTCTCCGGTAATCCTCAAAGATACCGTCCACGGCAGCGCGCTGCTCCTGGCTCAGCTCCTTATCTGCCCTGTCTGTGGCGGCGGCTGCCACCGGATTCCGAAGACTTGTCTTCGTTTGGATTTCCAGTATTCCCTGCTTTTCCAGAGATTTCAGCGTGTCCCTCGTTACATGAAGCTTCTGCAGCATCAGCTGATACGGCTGGTGATCCGTCTCCAGAAGAGCCCTGAGGATCCGCTCCCTTGCCACCTGGTGCTTCATGGCAAACTGATGCCTTTTAGCCTCCGCCTCCTCCGGCGAGAGGAGAAGTCGAACCGTTTTCTCCTCCACAGGCTTAGCCGATCCCCTGCTCGTCACCACTGTCTTCAATGCGGCTGCAAAGGTGGAACCATAGCGCCTTTTCATCCACAATGCCAGCTGCACGGAATACTCCCCGGTCTCACCGGAGTCGCTGCGCGCCACCTCTCGGATCTCCTTCACCTGCGCGTCCGGATATTCACAGGTATCTGAAAAGCCGACCACATATCCCTTCCGCACAGAATTCCCCTTCCCAAAGGGTACAACAACAAGACTCCCAAGGCCCAGCTGAGAGTCCAGCGTCTCCGGAATCCTGTAGGTGAACGGCCGGTCCAGCCGCCCATGTGAAATGTCGATGACAATCTGTGCGTATCGATGCATGTAATCTACCGCGCCGCGTCCTTCTGCAGAATATCCGCAATGATGACGCGCTCGTCCATCGGATACTTCCTGCCTTTGATCTCCTGGTAATCCTCATGCCCCTTGCCGGCAAGGACAATGATGTCTCCGGGCTCGCCGTGGTGAATTGCATACGCAATCGCCTCCCGGCGGTCCGGAATGGTTACGTAGGCCCCCGTCGTCCTGGAAATTCCTGTGACGATGTCCTGGATGATATCCATCGGCTCCTCATCCCGCGGATTATCCGATGTAATAATGGAAAGGTCCGAGAGACGTCCGGACACCTCTCCCATCTCAAAGCGCCGCGCCCTTGAACGGTTTCCGCCGCACCCGAACAGCGTAATCAGCCGGTGCGGGCGGTACTCCCTCAGCGTGGACAAAAGGCTCTCAAGCGCCACCGCATTGTGCGCATAATCGATCATCAGCGTAAACGCATCGCTGACCTTTACCAGTTCAATCCTGCCCTTGGCTCTGGCCCCGGCCAGCGCCGCCTCCACATCCTCTGCCTTCACATCAAATGCATGGCAGATGGCAATGGCTGAAAGTGCATTGTACACACTGAACCGTCCCGGCGTCGGCACCTCACAGTCAAGCTCGAGAATGCCCTTTGTCGCAAAGGAAATCCCCAGTTCTCCCGGCTTTTCGATCAGCTGAAGATCCTCCGCATACAGGTCATTGGATAGATCCATTCCATAAGAGAGCACTTGGCAGGAGCTTCCCTTAAGAATCTGATCCTTATGCGGATCGTCTCCGTTGACAATGGCCAGACGGCATTGACGGAATAAGAGGCTCTTACAATGCAGATAATCTGCAAAATCCTTGTGCTCGTTCGGTCCGATGTGGTCCTCCGACAGAT
The DNA here is from genome assembly GCA_963597485.1 of Acutalibacteraceae bacterium. Taxonomy (GTDB): domain Bacteria; phylum Bacillota; class Clostridia; order Lachnospirales; family Lachnospiraceae; genus CAG-791. The sequence goes on along the minus strand of CAVBQH010000154.1, from coordinate 2,532 downwards.
TGGTGAAGACACCGATATCGAACAGAATCCCTGCCGTTCTGTCCAGCATAAGTGCCTGAGAGGACACCTCCATCACCACTGCCTCCACGCCGTCATCTGCCATTTCGCGCAGCGTTTTCTGCAGCGCCAGAGATTCCGGAGTCGTATTATTCGCCGGCCGGTGCACCTCATGCCAGGTCGACTCGATGGTGCCGATCAGTCCGACATCCATTCCGGCCTTTTCCAGAATGGAACGCACCAGATACGTGGTAGTGGTCTTCCCCTTCGTGCCGGTAATGCCGATCATCTTCAGCTCCCTGGCCGGATATCCGTAAAAGGCCGCCGATACCAGCGCCATTCCTCGCCGCGTCGACTTCACGCGAATCAGCACCAGGTCGTCTGCAGATACGCCCTCCGCTGCACCGATCGGATCAACATCGTGTTCAGTGAGAATGGCCGTGGTCCCGGCTGCCGCCACCTGCGGAATGTAGCTGTGTCCATCCGATTTTGCTCCGCAAATGGCAAAAAATAAAATTCCCCGACCGGCATGTCTGGAATCGTTGGTGATATCCAGAATGTCCTGCTGCAAAAGGCGCCGTCCCTTCTCCGAATCCTTTGCCACGGGCCTTCCGCCCGCATCATAAAGCTCATATTCCAGTTCCTGTATTAATTTCTCCAGCTGCATCTGTCGTCCTCTTTTCTTTGTAGCAGTAACAGGTTTGCATTCGTTTAGAAATGCTTTAGACTTTTTAGAAATTCCTTAGATCACGTACACATTTTCAACACATTTTCCCGTTATGATCTTTATCAAGATAGTTACTTACTCACTATCTCCCCCCTCATAAGAAGTAGTAAAGAAAAAAGGCATCTGCACCTGCAGGTGCCTTTTTTCTGTTCATTAATCAGTATTTCCCAAATTCGCTGCTGCGCAGCTTTCCTTCACCTTCGCTCATAAGGCATTCTCTGCGATAACCGCAGGGTCTCCAGCCTGCTGCGAATACACAGCCTTTCTCCTGTAAACGGCTGGTCAAACTCTACGCAAACGGCCTGCAGCATTGCGTGCTGCCCCGCAGCACCTGTCTCCTCCGCCATGGACTTCACGTGATCCATCTTCTCCGTTTCCGCCGCAGATCCATACAGCGTATCCCCCACCAGCGGATGTTCGATCGAAGCCATATGAACGCGGATCTGATGAGTTCGCCCGGTATCAATGTGCAGCTGCAGCAGGGAATACATCTGCTGCTCCGCCGTCAGCTCCTGCAACACCTCATAATGCGTGATCGCCCGAAGTCCAGATGTTCCCTCCTCGCATACTCGCATCTTCATCAGAACGCCCGGAACCTTCTCCATGTCATGGTCAACCGTTCCTGCCTTTTCTTTTTCCGAAAACCAGCCCTCACACAGCGCCTGATAGGTTCGAGTAAATCGTCCCTCTTCCCGCTGCCGCTGCAGCCGTGCTGCTGACGCGCGGTTCCTCGCAAAGACAAGCACCCCCGATGTTTCCTTATCCAGTCTTCCGATGATGCGCAGCCCCGATGAGTCCTTCAGATATTCCGTCAGGTAATTCGCTACGGTATCTGCATAGTGCCCGGGACATGGGTGCACCACCTCACCCGCCTCCTTGTCGACGGCAATCAGATCTTCATCCTCATAGAGGACCCGCACCGGCCCCTTCGCCGGCAGGAGTTTGCTCTCATCCCGCTCCTCCGGAAGAATGATCTGCAGCGTCTGCCCCGGCTGCATCCGATGCGTCACCCGAACAGGTTCTCCGTCGCAGGTGATCCCTTCCGGAATGAATTTTGCCGCGCTGATCTCGTGACCCGTCACGCGGACGCAGCTTCTCAGCACCAGATTTACCAGGCCGCCCGCGGTCTGTGCCAGATCCTCTTCCCGCAGTGTATAGCATAGTATTTTATCCATAAATCTTATGTTATCGTAACCATTCAGCACCCATCTCGAATTTGCTACCGCAAATCTTTGATGCGGCTGGCCAAAGGCGCTTCCGCAGATCAATAGCGAATCTGGATCAATTTCCGGAAAGCCCGGCCAGCTTCTGCAGCGGCTCCTTTGCAAAGTGATTGAAAACAGCAATGACCCTCCCGACTCCGATCATCGAGAGGATGGTTCCCAGCCCAATTCCCAGAAGCGGTGATCCGAAAAGACACCCCAGAATAAGCGAAATGCCCACGGAGCAAAGGTCCACACAGTTCTTGGTAAAGCCCAGCTCTTTGCCAACGCGGTCTGAAATGCAGCTGACAATTCCATCTCCCGGATTGGGCACCAACTGCATATCCACAGTGAGAGCCGCTCCGACCCCCGTCAGCACAAGTCCCGCAATCAGCGTTACAAGATCCATGCCGAAATTCCCGCTCTGATATCCCAATGCCATCTTAAACAGGGCCATAAAGCGGGTGAACACGATGCTCAGAACAATCTGCAGCGCATCCGTCGGCTTCCGGTTCTTCCCTTTTATCACAAACTGCGCAACCACAAAGAGACAGTACAGAACAAGTGTCAGATTGGCCAGACTGATTCCGGTCCCCTGGCTGATGG
>CAVBQH010000153.1:0-5786 GCA_963597485.1 Acutalibacteraceae bacterium | reverse complement strand
TCACAGAGCTCTCTGCCGACGCTTTTCCATGCCAGAAGCTCTGATCCGCCCGCCCGTTCTCACTGCGCGTCGTATCCAAAAGCTCATGGTCCACCACCAGCACTGCACGCCGGATGCCGTATTCCCGGATGGCTGATGCAATCGCTTCTTTGGAATTGACAAGCGACTGCATATTGGTTGCCATATTATAGGACTGCGTACTGCGCGTCGCATCCAGAATTGCCGGATCAATTCCAAGAAGACATTGCGATGTCCCCGTGTAGACAGTATCCAGCGACTCCTGTGTATGGAACCCCTCCCACATTTCCAGCGAGGAGCTTTTATATGGCTCCAGCACATAGCAAAGGATCGCATTCAGCAGCACCAGCAAACCGGCAAGGACCAGAATCTTACCAATGGTCTTTCTGCGTCCTCGTCTGTTTCCTCTTCCATTTGTAATTGTCTCTGGCAATCTCCGCATTTGTATTATCAGCATTCCCTTAGAAGTTCGCATACATAAAGCCGCCGGCTGTCTCCGTGAACATAAACGATGCGGCAACCATCAGCATCAGAGCCGCCAGAAGCACCGCACGCAGCGGAAACGGCCTTATCTGAAACTGCCCATAGACATCGATTCCCCGCTCTTTCTGCAGACTGACGAACAGGATAACAGCAACGCCGGCCGCCGCCAGCGCATAGCCTCCCGCAATGTTAAACAGCGACGTCTTCCCAAGGATCTGACTCTGAAATCCGCTCCAAAGGGCCGCCGGCTGAAAACGGCAAAGGGTAGCTGCAAAGGCCTGCATACAGTCTCCGACATCGGTAATACGGTCAAAGTACCATCCGATATTCACAATAACAAAGGTCCGCACAATGCGAAACCGGTGGATGCTCCGAGAGGCCGTATTCCAATGCAGCCGGGAGGCAATTTCCTTCCAGACCGGCTCCGTAAGATCGGAAAGAGCAATCACAAGTCCGTTGTATAGTCCCCAGAGAACATAGTGAAGGTACGGGCCATGCCAGACGCCCACCACCAGGAAAACCACCAGATTCGCAATTCCTGCCGGAAGAACTCGTCCCAGATGCCGGCCGCTTTTCCCGAATTTAGTCATGCACCATTTTCCAAGCCGCTGCATCGGCTTTAGCAGTGCAAACGGATAGAACAGATAGTCCCTCATCCACGCGCCAAGGGATATGTGCCAGCGCCGCCAGAAATCCCCCAGCGACGTCGAAAAGTACGGCTGGCGAAAATTGCATGCCAGCTCCACGCCAAACAGCGCCGATACACCGGTGATGATGTCAATACCGCCGGAAAAGTCCGCGTATTGCTGTGCGGAGTACAAGAGAATCGAAAAAAGGATCAGACTTCCCGGAAGATCTCCAAGGTTCCCGCCGTCCAGAACCGAAGCGATGCTGCCGGAAAGCATATCTGCAACGGCATACTTTTTCATAAGGCCGAACAGAGTCAGAAGAAGTGCCCGCTTGCACCGCTCGCCGTCAAAGCGGTGCTGCGTAAACAGCTCGCTGCGCAGACGATCATACCGGCCAATGGGCCCCTGGAGAAGCTGGGGAAACCAGGAAACAAACAGCAAAAAGCGAAGAAAGTTCTGCTCTGCTTCATATTTGCCGTTGTAGACATCAATCAGATAGGAAACAGACTGAAACGTGTAAAACGAAATACCAAGAGGCAGCAGCAGACCGTGATTTCCGGGCAGGAGGACTGCAAAATACTTCAGCCATGCCAATATGCTGAAATTGAGCAGCAGTACTGCCGCAAGGATGATGCGCTTTTTCAGCCGGAGCTGGCTGCGGCATTTTTTTTGCTGCGTGCGGTCCGCAAAGCCGCTTTTCCTGCGTTTGGCGAAGTCCGCGTCTAAAAAGGAAAAAAGCCTTCCTCCTCCATAAATGCTGGCTGTCGTTGTTACAAGGAGCACCAATGTCCATCCGGAGGAAGAGGCATAAAAGACAAGACTCGCCGCCAGAAGAATTCCCCACTGAAAAGAAGCCGCCGCGGGGATCAGCCGCGGCAGCAGGTAATAAACAGCAAGTCCTATCGCAATAAAGAGAAAATACTGTAATGAGAACAAATCCATGATGTACGTACTCAATGTGCAGCGCCGCATCCATCTGCGAATGCATCTTTAAACAGCGCTACGTCAGAAAGAAATCCGGATCCTCCTCTACAATCTCGATTTCAAGATAGTCAAAAGGAATCTCCTCCACAAAACTGTCCTGCGTAAATCTGCATTTGGCACGCTGCCGGAAATCCCGAACGTTCTGATCCAGCCAGATGGGCTCTGCAAGATCAAAGGCTCCGCACGCAGCTGTCAGGGCATGCAGCACCTTATGCGTGCGCGTATCCTCGCCCGGATCCTCTATCGTCATCTCCTGAATCAAATGACCCTCGTGCCACTCTTTGGCCCACAATCGGAACATAGCCGCAATCCCTCATCTCGTGCATCATTTAAAAGGTATCTGCTCCGCATCGCCATCTTCCGGTAAGACAAACGCAGGCGAGCAGACTACTCGCCATACCCGTTCGGATTCTGGCTCTGCCATCTCCAGGAATCCTCACACATCTCGCGGATCCCGTTCTGTGCTTCCCAGCCAAGCTCCTCCTTGGCCTTCGCTGCTGAGCAGTAGCAGGTAGCAATATCACCGGCACGTCTCCCATCGATGACGTAGGGGACCTTCCTGCCGGTTGCTTCCTCAAAGTTCTTTACAATATCCAGAACACTGTAGCCCACTCCGGTCCCGAGGTTGTAAATTGAAAGGCCGGATCCGGGTGACAGCTTCTTCAATGCGCATACGTGCCCCTTTGCAAGGTCGACCACGTGGATGTAATCACGAACCCCGGTACCATCCGGTGTATTGTAATCATTTCCATAGACATGGAGCTTTTCCAGCTTGCCGACCGCAACCTGCGTAATATACGGCATCAGATTATTCGGTATGCCATTGGGATTCTCACCCATGGTACCGGATTTGTGCGCGCCGATCGGATTAAAGTAGCGAAGAAGGATCACATTCCACGTCGGATCTGCAAGCTGAATGTCACGCAGGATCTGCTCCAGCATCGACTTGGTCCAGCCATACGGATTGGTGCACTGTCCCTTCGGGCACTCCTCCGTAATCGGCACGAAGGCCGGATCTCCGTAAACTGTAGCCGATGAGGAGAAAATAATATTCTTGCAGCCATTCCGGCGCATAACATCTACCAGCGTAAGCGTACCTGTGATGTTGTTGTCATAGTATTCCCAGGGCTTGCGAACCGATTCACCCACAGCCTTCAGTCCTGCAAAATGAATGACTGCCTCCGGCTTTTCTGTTTCAAATACATGCTGCAGACCCTCGCGGTCCCGAATATCGACCTTGTAGAAGGGAACCTTCTTGCCGGTGATGGCTTCAATACGCCCCAGCACCTTTTCGCTTGCATTGTACAGATTATCCAGAATCACCGGCTCATGCCCTGCATTTTGCAGCTCAACCACTGTATGACTTCCAATGAAACCGGCACCGCCTGTTACCAAGATCTTCATCTGTGTTTCCTCCCGGAATTCTTCCTGCTTGCTCTGCGCTTGTGCTTAGCCGCATACGTGTTTACTGCTTCTGCTTCTTATTGGCCTCACGGCTGCGCTGCTTTCTGGCCTCCTGCTGCTCGCGCACTCTTGCCGCCTCATCAAATTCCTTTTGCTGCTGGAGGATCAGCTCCTTGTCATCAAAGTAATTGATTCTCATAGCATCCTTCACCTCATGAAGGGTTTGGGCTGCCTTTTCCTCCGCCTTTTCCGTACCCTTTTTCAGGACCTCATAGACATAATCGATATTCTTCTCATAGTCGCGGCGGCGCAGGCGGATCGGTTCCAGAGTCGTCTGCAGCACATTGTTCAGGAATTTCTTAACCTTTACATCTCCAAGACCGCCGCGCCGGTAATGGTCCTTGAGCTCATCCATACCCGCATATTCCGGCAGGAACTCCTCAAAGTGCTCCGGCTTGGCGAAGGCATCCAGATAGATGAACACCGTGTTCCCCTCGATCTTCCCGGGATCCTCAATGCGCAGGTGATCCGGATCCGTGAACATGCTCATAACCTTCTTCTTAATGTCCTCCGGCTCCTCCGAAAGGTAGATGCAGTTGCCGAGGGATTTACTCATCTTCTCCTTGCCATCGGTTCCGGGAAGACGCATGGACGCCTGGTTCTCCGGCAGCAGAATCTCCGGCTCCACCAGAACGTCGCACTGATAGGTATGATTAAAGCTGCGGACAATCTCTCTTGTCTGCTCGATCATCGGCTCCTGATCCTCTCCCGCGGGAACCGTATTGGCCTTGAAGGCAGTAATATCCGCCGCCTGCGAAATCGGATACGTGAAGAATCCGACCGGAATGCTGCCGCCGAAGCCGCGCATCCCAAGCTCCGCCTTTACTGTCGGGTTTCTCTGCAGTCTGGCTACTGTAACCAGATTTGCATAGTAGAAGGTCAGCTCTGTCAGCTCCGGAATGGCAGACTGGATGAGAATCGTTGTTTTCTCCGGATCGATTCCTGCAGATAGATAATCCAATGCCACATTGATGATATTCTGCCGAACCTTCTCCGGATTATCCGCATTGTCTGTCAGCGCCTGTGCATCCGCAATCATGATATTGATTTCATCAAAATCTCCGCGGCTTTGCAGTTCCACTCTCCGCCGAAGAGATCCCACATAGTGGCCAATATGAAGGCGCCCCGTCGGACGGTCGCCGGTCAGTATAATTTTACTCATGTCTTCCTTTCTGTGCTGCTGCGCAGCCTCCCGTTTGCCGGAGTCTGGATAGGTAACTATTCAGGCCCCATCTCGATATTGTAGCAGATGATCCGACCGCTATACAATCGATCCATCCAGATCCACCATTGTCCATCCCTTCCAGTAATCCCGCATCGCCTCCGGATCCGGAACCTGATTGTTCCTGTGCCGCAGCGGACGAACCAGGATCTTAGGCTCTCTTACATTCAGTCTCCCGCCCCAGAAGGAGAAGGTGGAATTCGCCGCAATGACACCATTGCAGTGTGTCATCAGCTGCATATCCAGGAGATTGTCTTCCTCCTCATTCCAATCGCAGACGGTCACCGGCTCACCGTAATTGCCGAAATGGCAGGCCCTGGCAAAGGCCGGATCGTCCGAAAAAATGTAGAAGTGAATGCGACGGCCGCTCCCCATGGCATCCACAGCCCGCTCCACAAAATCCACGGCCGCTTCATAGTACTGCTCCGTGCAGATACCGCCCAGCAGCGCTTCATTCGCCTCGTCCAGGTAATCACCCCGCCGAAGATGCACGGCACAGGAGAATGTATATGCGTCCTCCATTTCCTGAATGGCTGCCCGGTTTTTATCATTTACCTGCGGGATGACGCTTTTAGGGAACACAAAAACCTTCCGCAGCTCGTCCAGAATATCCTCATAGTATTTTGTGCAGGCAAAGTATCCGTCCAGATAGGCATCCTCCAGATCAAAGATTTCCGGATGATACATCCGGCTCTCCGCAAAGCGTTTACCGGCTGCCTTCGCGCCAATATGAAGCTTTCGCGCCGCCTTCCCCCAGACTGAATCACTTCCCGTCAGCAGCGCCTTCTCCTGACTGGTGCACTCCTCAAAGGGAATTCCGCGAAACCGCAGCAGCTCGCAGCTCCTCGGTGCCAGCATGTTCTGCTGATTCTCCTCATCAAACCAGGAAAGGTCCAGCTTCGCCTCCTTGCCAAGGCTTCGAAGCTTGCAATACAGCGCGTACTGCTGCATCTGGTTGCCCAGGCCTCCCTTTATCTCCACAATGA
>CAVBQH010000152.1:0-5808 GCA_963597485.1 Acutalibacteraceae bacterium | reverse complement strand
ATCTGGAGATCCTCACCAAGGGCGGCTACCGGATGAATAAGGCTGTGCCCGTGGACATGTTCCCGTTTACAATGGAAGTAGAGACGGTGGTGTCTCTTGGTGCGGAGAAATAGTCTGCATATCGACATCGGCGCGGATGTTGAGGAAACGCTTCAGGAGAAGCGCGGTCAGATATGCTAGTACCACATTCGAGAGATGATAACAAATCGACCATAATGTCGCCTCACGTGCGACCAGTAACGTGTCGAAAACAGCTATGATATAGCTTGTCTGTAGAAAACTTGGAATCCTCAGATTCTCGGCACGGAAGTAAGGGTTATAAGTGTCTTTTGGTGATATAAAGTGGAGAGGCCTATGTTTTTAAAACATTTCGTATTCCGGTTTCTTAAAAGAGGATAACAGCAATGGCTATGAGGATGGTCGGATTTTCAAGAAACAAGAGCACGGACAGAGTATGGGACGCCGATATTCTGGATGAAAATATGGAGCCACAGATGGGACCCGTACAATTCACATTTGACAAGAAGACAATCTACAATTTCTGGACGGATTATGAGAAACTGTCGCCGAAGCAGAAGTGGTTTTTTGATGATGCAAATGAGTCTTGGGCGAAGTTCAAAGCGACGGAAGAGGAATATCGGGAACTGGAAAAGCTTCATCCTAACTGGAAACTGCCGGATGATCTTGAGGATGAGCCGGTAAATTATGAACTGGTGAATATCGAAGAATTCTCTGACAAAGGGATTTAAGGGGAGCATTTCAAATCGTGAGGTAAATATGGACGCAAACGAGAAACGGAAAATTATTCAGGAACTTCTGGATAATCCCAAGCATGTAGACTATTACTACAAGGCTCTGGAAGACATGGGGGATCTGAAGAGCAATTATTATGACTACATATCAACGGAGTCGATGAGCTGTGATGAAGAACTAAGGCGAGTCCCGACGGCAGATTATGAGCTCTGCACAGCCCTGTTGACGATGCTGCTGCGAGAAGATCATTTCTGCAACGGATCGTTTGCAGAGAGACTTCGTGACGGAGATGTCCAGCCACTGTTGGAGCGAATACTGGAAGTGGTGGAGTAGTTGGCGGGTTTCATCCGTTGTTTTGCCTTGGAGAATTAAGATCGAACTGGCCTAATGAAGCGATTGATCTGCGAAAGGAGCCTCTATGAAAACCTACTATTACATCGACGAGATACATGCAGTGGCGAGCCGGAGCGGGAATTCTTGCTGGCTGTACGATAAAGAGCTCGGCTGGACGAAGGTTCATACAGCGGTCGTGGAGGATTATTTGAACGGCTATGATCCGTCGGAGCCGGTCGGTTCGCCGTACCGCTTTGGAAATTCGGATATCATGGACGAGATCACGCAGATCACCGGAACAGAGGCAAGGAAACGTTACTCCGGATCGGATTACGTATATCACGTAAAGGAAGAGGATAAGGAATTATGAGCATCGGACAGCGTGTCGCCTGCCGTCGCAAAGAACTGGGAATGACACAGGAGGAACTGGCGTCACAGGTTTTCGTCACTGCTCAGGTGGTCAGCCAGTGGGAGAATGACAAAATAACACCGGACCCAGCCAACTATTCGCGCATTGCGGATGCGCTGCAGCTCACGGTATTGGAGCTGCCGGCTTTTGCTCTTTCGGGAGATGTGCCTGGTCCAAACTGGACCATCCGAGAGAAAATGTTCTCAGAAACGCATATGTATACTCGTCTGAAGACCATGGCAGAAACGGAACATCTGGTTCAGATGGATAAAGCGTTGTCCTACGCGCAGGAAAAACATGCAAACGCCTACCGCAAACCAACCCGTTTTCACGAGAACAGTCAGGTCCCATACATCATTCATCCTCTCATGATGGCCTGCCATGCGCATGCACTAGGAATTCGTAACGATGCTGTGCTCGCTGTAATCATGTTACATGATGTCTGCGAGGATTGCGGCGTTTCGCCGGAAGAACTGCCGTTTCCGGAGAGTATCCGGCATTCTGTCGACCTTTTGACTAAACAGAAAGGTCAGCCTACGGCGGAATATTATGAGGGGATTATGACTGATTCCTATGCCTGCATTGTAAAAGCTCTCGATCGCTGCAATAACGTAGCCACCATGGCGTCATCCTTTTCCAAAAAGAAGCTGATTGAATACGTGGACGAGACGGAGGAATATGTCTATCCGGTGCTGGATCATATCAAGCGAGAGTATTTGGAATACCGAAATGTTATTTTCGTGATCAAGTACCAGCTCTTAAGTACAATCGAAACGGTTAAGGCCTTGCTGATTCCGTGATTGGTGAAATTCATTCACGATTCTATGGGATTTAAAAAGTCAACGAGCCTCGTGCACAATGTGGGTTACTCCCCTGTATTAAAGCTAGTTGACAATCCGGCAGCAAGAAATCTAGTGAAATAATAATGTAAAATAGTGAAAAAATAGTGTAATTATAATGAAAAAACGGCGTCCTCGTGATATAACATACGTGTCAGGAGGACGCCGTTTTTATGATTAAAGTCGCATTATCAAATGAGATACTAAGGTATATTACGGAGATAGATAAAAACAGGTACAGGGTATCGGAGGCTTCGCTACCTGTTGCTGTAGCGAGCAAACTGCGGAAAAATTCAAAGAAGAAAAGCTCCTATGCATCTACGAAAATTGAGGGGAATCCTCTATCGGAGAAGCAGGCGGATGAGGTTATTGATGGTGATGAACGCAAACACTATCTTAAACCGGAGCAGGAGGTTCGCAACTATTTCCTGGCTCTGAATTATCTGGAGGAAAAGGCGGCGGAGAAGGAGCGGTTTTCCAGGAAACTGATATTGGATGTCCAGAAATATGTTGAAAAGGGCGCTGCCAAAGAAAAAATAGGACTTCGGGGACCAATGCCGCCCGGAGTATTATTTGCCGTATATGATTCACAAACAGGGAATCCTGATTATATTCCACCGGAATACATTGACATACCGGATTTGCTGGATGAATTGGTGGAATATGTGAATACGACAGATGATCATCCGCTCATAATCGCAGCGGTAGTTCATTATCAGCTTGTCACTATTCATCCGTTTGAAGATGGAAACGGGCGAACAGCCAGGCTCCTCTCGGGATATATTTTAGATAGCAACGGATATGGCTTTAACGGAATTGGCTCATTGGAAGAGTATTTCGCATATGATATTGACGAATACTATGAATCAATTCAGATGGGACTGCCTGCACTGTATTACTTGGGGAGGGATAATCCTCCTCATCCGGAGATCTGGATCAATTATTTCCTTCGCATGGTACTGCTGTATTCAAATAAGGTCTGCGAATTGTCGGAGAGCTCAAGTGGCGAAAAATTGGAAGGAAGCCTTTCATATCTAAAAGGTAAAGAGAAGGAACTGCTGTTGCTGCTCCTGAAGAGCTACAGAAGAGAGTTCACGCCGATCGAGGTCAGCAAAGAGCTTAAGGTTACAAATAAGACTGTAATCAATCGACTTGCTACACTTGTTAAAAATGGATTTGTCGTTCCGAACATGGCTAAGGAGCGAGTACGTTCCTATGAACTCTCTGACTTTACAAAGCAGAACGAGAAGGAGATAAAAAAGCTTCTGTAACCATTCAGAGCCAAGTGGTTTTTGTGAATGGTTTCTGAATGGTTACAAAGCCTTGAAGTCATCGGTGCGGCTGCCATGCCCGGTGCTCCTACCGCTGTGCGTGGGATACTTCCTTGTCCTTGTACATCCGGTGATCGGCGATGGTACAGATTTCCTCCGGGTTGGAGCTGTCGATCGGACAGACGCCATAGCCGCAGCTGATACCAATCTGGATATTCAGCCCACCAATGTGCATGGGCTGGCAGATCAGCCCCTTGATCTTATTAACCTTCTGCTGGCAGAGCGATTCGGACATGGTATCTCTGACTATAATAGCAAACTCATCGCCGCCGACGCGGAAGGCGTAATCGATGCTGCGGATGCATGCTAAGAGCCGCTGCGAGGTTTCCTTTAAAACCTCGTCCCCGACGTCGTGCCCATAGGTGTCGTTGACGGGCTTGAAACGATCCAGATCCATGTAGAACAGTGTAAATCCCCCTTGGGTGTCGCGCAGGTAGCGCAGCAGCGTTTCGTAGTAGCGTTTGTTGAAGAGCTTTGTGAGAGCGTCGGTGTTGGCAAGGCTCTCGAGTTCATGCTGCGCACCGATGTCCTGCGCAAAGAGCAGGACCTTGGCGACCTTTCCGTCCTCAAAGGACAGCGGCACAACGTTCATGACGAGGAACATACGTCCGTCTCTGGAGCTGTATTCAAAGCGCAGGGAATCCTTCGGAGCTTTGATCACAGACTGGATGTGCTCCCTGGAGAGCATGTTGGTGATTTTGGCATTGTCATCCGTGGTCAGGACCGAATACCTGTCGGAGATACCGTTTATGAGATCCTCGTATCGCCCGGAGACCGGATACAGAGGATTTCCTTTATATTCCTGGTATTCATAGGTGCCCTTGGCAAGATCGCAGTAGGCATAGCGGTCCACGGCACGTGTGACTCCGGCCAGAAGCTGGTCGGTCAGCTCCTTTTCATTGGAGAGTCCCTTGAGCGCCTGATGTTCTTTCTGAAGAAGGATTTTGCCACGGCGGTTTACAAGAACAGCAACCACAACCACGACGCAGGTCATGGCAAAGAACATGATGATGGCGGTCCACAGCTGAATGTGGCGAAGAGACCCTTCTACGGCACTGGCCCGCACAAGGCCGACGATGGACCAGTCCTGCAGACCGACCGGAAGATAGACCAGATAATAGTCGGTTTCGTTGTAGGTGATCAGGAAGCCGCCCTCTTCCTGATTGACCAGGGCCTCGCGCAGCCGGGCACTGCCGTCATAATCAGCAAAGCTGTCCAGATAGTCGGGGAGATTATCTATATAATCCGTGATTTCCGTCTTCTGGGTAACCGACAATACGATGTCACCGTCTGCATTTACGATGTAGCAGTCACTTTTGTCATTAAATACAGAGGCGCACAGCATATCTTCAAGGTTGTCGTTGTCGTAGCTCACGGCCAGACCGGTATAGGTTGTTCCGTCGACGAGAAACGGCTGAATGGGTACGGCGAACAGCACGCGACGTACGCCGTCAGAGGAGGTATAGCTTGCAATCACCGGTCCCCCCTGCGAATACAGCTTGCGAAACGCTTCTGCTGCGGAGGCTGCATTTCCGGAGCGTCCTGCCAGGGTAATGAATTCGTTGTCCTCATTGAACAAAAAGAAATCGGTATACCCCCATGTCTCCCTCTCCTGAAAGAATTCGCCCCAGTTTCCTGCAAGAGCGTCGTCATCGTCAAAATGGCGAAGGTACCGTTCCCAGTCGGAAAGGCAGTTCCAGTTGCGATTGGCGAACATAGTAAAGGTCTGACTCACCTGACTGTAGGTGGAGCATAAGGTCCTGGTGGTATCACGTGTGATTTGCTGATTGATTTTCCGGTAATAGACAACGATAGAGGAGAAAACAAGGACAATTAAAAGGAGAGAAAACGCAAAAACGCGGCTTTTCATCTTCCTGGTTAATGTATAAATGCTTTTCTTTATGAAATTCTTCATAAAACAAAATACCTTCGAATACCTTCCGGCCTGTGCTGCGCTCTGCATCATCCGCTTATGAAAAGACCTCTTCCCGCCAGCTGCTCGGGATTTCCCTCAGAGAACCTCAATGCGGCGTATGCCGCAGTATCAGCTGGGGGGGTGAAGTTTAGAATAGTGTAACAAATATGATTGTAATTGTTTAGCACCCATCTCGATTTTGATACTCGAAAATGCCCGATGGCATTT
>CAVBQH010000151.1:0-5877 GCA_963597485.1 Acutalibacteraceae bacterium | reverse complement strand
GGTGAGGAGGAGCCGTGAAGACGGTAGAAATTCGGAACGAGCGGCAGCGGAAAGGGAGGCTGACAATGAGTAAGAAAGAAAATGGCTTTCTTGCCGAGTTCAAGAAAAACAAAGCGCTCTTTGCCATGGCAGCGCCGGCAATCATTCTGGTGCTGGTTATGCAATATCTGCCGATGAGCGGTCTTGTGCTGGCATTTAAAAGCTATCGGTACGATCTGGGAGTATTCGGGAGTCCCTTCAACGGGATCGAAAACTTCCGCTATCTGTTTTCATCGGGGACCGGCTGGCTGATCACGAAGAACACGATTCTCTACAACCTTTTGAACCTGATCACATCGCAGCTGATTGCCGTGATCATCGCAATCTTCATTTCGGAGATCCACCGAAAGAAATTTAAAAAGGTCACTCAGACCCTGATTCTGATGCCGTACTTCATTTCATGGGTTGTGGTAGGCGTATTCGTATTTTCCCTGTTCAACTATGAGACGGGAATGATCAACGGAGCCATCGCGGCTCTGGGCGGCGAGAAGATCAACTTCTATATGAAGCCGGAGGCCTGGCCGGTGATTATCTGTCTCTTTAATGCATGGAAGTGGACCGGATATAACTCGGTCATCTACATCGCAGCCATCACCGGTGTGGACGGAGAAATCAATGAGGCAGCCGCCATCGACGGCGCAACGATTTTCCAGAGAATCCGCTACATCACGCTGCCGTCCATCCGGCCGACACTGATCACAATGATCCTCCTGCAGGTGGGACGAATCCTTCGCGAGACTTCGAGATGTTCTACCAGATCGTCGGCAGCAACGGACAGCTCTACAACATGACCGACGTCATCGATACCTACGTGTTCCGGTCGCTTCTGAACAATCCGGACATCGGAATGACCGCCGCTGCAACGCTGTACCAGTCGGTTCTGTGCTTTGCCATTATCATGATCGTCAATACCGTTGTGAAGCACATCGACGAAGAGTACGCACTGTTCTAAGGGAAAGGAGGAAAACAAAATGTCCAAGAATTCCAATCAGGATTTAGCCGCTTCGGCGCCGAAGAAAATAAAGCTCAGTGCTTCCTCCAAGACCTTTTACGTGATCTGCTATCTGGTGGTCCTGCTGGCAGCAGTTGTCTGCCTGGTGCCGTTCATTCTGCTGATCTCTGGGTCCTTTACATCCGAGCAGTGGATTCGCTTCAACGGCTTCTCGCTGATCCCGGGTGAGTTTTCAACCGAGGCATATGCCATCATCTTCAAGACGCCGGAGAAGATCCTGCGGGCCTATGGCGTGTCCATCTTCATTACGGCAGCAGGTACGCTCCTGGGATTGTTCCTGACATCGCTGACGGCGTACGTCATCAGCCGCAAGGATGCCAAATACCGGAACGTATTGTCCTTCTTCTTTTACTTCACAACGCTGTTCAACGGCGGAATGGTGAGTACGTACATTTTCTACATTCAGTATCTGCACTTAAAGGACAGCTACTGGGCCCTGATTCTCCCGGGCGTGTTCAATGTGTTCTACCTGCTCATCATGAGAACCTTTGTGAACAATATCCCGTTTGCCCTGATCGAGTCGGCCAAGCTGGACGGAGCCGGTGAGTGGCGGATTTTCTTCACCATCATCCTGCCGCTTTTAAAATCGGGACTGGCGACCATCGGATTGTTCCTGGCCCTTGGCTACTGGAACGACTGGTACAATGCAATGCTCTATATGGGAAATGAGGACAAATATCCGCTGCAGTACATGCTCTACTCGGTGCAGCAGCAGACGCAGGCGCTGGCTCGCATTGCGGCCCAGGCCGGCATCCAGGTGGCAAATCTGCCGTCCAACTCGCTGAAGATGGCAATGGCAGTGGTTGCAACCGGACCCATCATCATCGTATATCCGTTCGTGCAGAAGTACTTTATCTCCGGAATTACGGTGGGGTCGGTGAAGGGGTAAGCCGTTGTGTTTTATTACGACCGGCGATAAGAGGTTAGTAAAAACCGCTGGGAAAGCGGCATTATAAGGAGGGAAACATGAAAAAGAAACTGATCGCTGCGCTTCTGGCGCTAACAACAATGGCAACCGTATTAACGGGCTGCGGCGGAAGCTCGTCCGGTTCTTCGTCTTCATCCTCGTCGGCATCGGCCTCCGGCGAGTCCGGAACCGCAGACACCTCGCAGGAGGTGGAGCTGGTAATGTACGTCGTCAGTGATCGTCCGGCGGGACAGGACGTGGTCGACGAGAACCTTAATAAGCTCCTGAAGGAGAAGCTCAACTGCACATTGAAGATCAACTGGATCGGCTGGGCAGAATACGCGCAGAAGTATCCGATGCTGTATTCCTCCGGCGAGTCCTTTGACATGGCCTACTGTGCCGGCTGGCTGAACTTCAGCAATCTGGCCAGAAAGGGAGCCTTCCAGTCCCTGAATGACCTGCTGCCGACCTATGCACCGAAGAACTACGCAATGCAGTCCGAGTCCGCACTGTCGCAGGCTACCATCGACGGCAATCTGTACGCTGTGCCGACGCTTCTTCCGACATACACGGCCTATGGCACGGTATACCGCGGAGATATTGCGGAGGAAGCCGGCATCACCGATACGATTGATACCTGGGATGAGATCGAAGAGTACTGCGACTACATTCTGGCAAATCACCCGGAAATGGAAGCCATTGACATGTATTCCAAGGATCCGGAGCTGGCACTGCAGTATACCAGATCCATCGGCTACAAGGATATTGATTCCGGCCTTCGTTACATCTATTACGATCCTTCCGAGGAAAATCCTACGGTAAAGGCGGTTTACGACGTGGACGGCATCTCTGATTTTTATGCCAAAATGAAGGACTGGTCGGATAAGGGCTACTGGTCCAAGTCGGCTCTGTCGGACACTGATTCGTTAAAGACACAGAACGGAAAGGCTGCACTTCGTTTCTACAACGTGGATACCTGGGCCAGCTATTCAGCCATCCATCCGGAGTGGAACTTCCAGTACGGCAACATGACCTCGGATGTCGCACACCTTCCGTACACACAGGACTGCATGGTCATCTCCAATACGGCCAAGAATCCGGAGAGAGCCTTGATGCTCTGGGATCTTCTGACCACCGATCAGGAAGCCTATGATGCGTTCTTCTACGGAGTTCTGGGCACATCCTACACGCTGAATGATGAAGGTCAGTTCACCATCACGGATCCGGATCTGTACACTACCAATGCCATGTGGGCAGTTCGTACGATGGATTTGAACCGCAACCAGGCAGGTGTTCCGGATTCCTACAACACCATCCGTGAGGACTGGGAGAAGGAGATCTCTTCCGATAAGGGGGCAGAGCGCTTCACCGGATTCGTTCTCGATACCACCAACATCACAACAGAGGTGGCAGCCTGCACCAATGCTGAACAGCAGTACGGCTGGCCGCTGCAGCTGGGCTATACCGAGAACGTGGAGCAGTCCATCGAGGAATATAAGAGTGCGATGGAGGCAGCCGGCATTGAGAAGGTCATCGCCGAGTGCCAGACGCAGCTGGATGCTTATCTGGCAGCACAGAAGTAAAGTCGGAAGTAACTGTTCAAAGCGAGTGCACACATTCGCCTGACTTGGAATGGTTATCAGTCAATAAGCTTCAGTGCATCGTTTGCACCAGAAGCAATTAGGAACCTGCGGGAGGGTGCCGGGAAATCCCGGACCCTCCCGTTTTGCGGTGCTATTGGAAGATACCAAGGCTTTGGGCCCTTAGTGCATCGTTTGCTGGGAGGTTTGCGATGGAAAAAGAAGTGAAAATCACAAAGAAACTGGAAACCCCGATAAAGGGCGTTAATCTCGGAAACTGGCTGGTATTGGAAAAGTGGATGAATCCGGCCCTCTTTGAAGGGACAACCGCGGAGGATGAGTACTATCTGCCGACACAGCTCTCGAAAGAGGTGTACGAAGCCAGAATCCGGATTCACCGCTCGGAATACATCACCGAGCGGGACTTTGTGCAGATCAAGTCGCTGGGACTCAATACGATTCGGATTCCGGTGCCGTATTTTATCTTCGGTGATCGTCCGCCCTTCCTGGGCTGTGTGGAGGAGCTGGATAAGGCCTTTGGCTGGGCAGAGCGCTATGGACTAAAGATTCTGATTGATCTTCATACGGCACCGGATTCACAAAACGGCTTTGACAACGGCGGAATCAGCGGTGTGTGCAAGTTCTTTCAGGAGCCGGAGGAAATGGATTTTGTCTATACGGTGCTGGAGCGATTGGCAAAGCGCTACGGACAACGGGAAGGGCTGTTCGGCATTCAGATTCTGAATGAGCCCGTTTCCGAAGAAATGTGGAGTGTGATGGATATCCAAAAGCGCTATAAGCCGGTGGACGCTGCAAAGGCAGCCGGCAGCAGAGGGTATGATCCGGAGCAGCTCAAGGAGTTTTATCTTACCGCCTATGACCGCATTCAGCCGCATCTGGCGGAGGGCAAATACGTTGTCATTCATGACGGCTTTGATTTGTTCCTCTGGAAGGGCTTTATGCAGGAGGATAAATACAAAAATGTCGTCCTGGATACCCACCAGTATCTTATGACGGCGGAGAGTATGGGCTGCGAGCAGACGCTGGAGGGCTATGAGCGCTTTGTGGACGAGCATTTCCGGAAAGGGATTGAGGAAATGTCGGAGTATTTCCCGGTGATCTGCGGCGAGTGGTGTCTGTTCAATTCTCTGGCCTGCGGACGGGATACACATGGCGGACAGACCATCCTGAACGGTGACATGGATGCCATTTCTGCATCCGTATCGGATGAGGAGAAGAAGGAAATCTACAACCGGTTGGACAGAGCACAGAAAAAGGCATGGATGGCCGGATCCGGTTATTTTTACTGGAGCTGGAAGCTGTTGATTGACACCGTGACAACCGACAGCTGGGTTGGCTGGGATTCCTGGGATCTTGGGCGGAGTGCAGCCTTTGGATGGTATGAGACAGAAAAGAACTGATCCTGCAATATCGGCAAACAAAAAGGAAAGACCTCCAAGGAGGAACAAAAGAAAGGAGAGTGGCATGAATACCTGCAGACAGATTACAACCTTCTGCGCAGACGGGGAGGCCATTGTAAAGGAAAAGGGGCTTCCGGTCACAATGGAGGCAGATGAAGCTACGCACCTGGAGTCCGGTGTTATCAATCTGTATCCGGATGTCACGTATCAGGAGATTGAAGGATTTGGCTGTGCCATGACGGAGACGAGTGCCTATCTTCTTGGCACCATGGATGAGAAGGAACGGCGGCGTGTGCTGGAGGCTTATTTTGGCGGGGACGGCGCGCGAATGCGTTATATCCGGACGCATATGGACAGCTGCGATTTCTCGCTGGAGGAGTATCAGGCGGTCAAGGATCCCATTGCGGATCCGGAGCTTACGACCTTTAGCCTGGAGCGGGATCACCGGTACATCATTCCAATGATCAGGGAGGCTATAAAAATTAGCAAGGAAACGGGAGGTGAGGAGATATCAGTGCTCCTCTCACCCTGGTCACCGCCCTATCAGTGGAAAACACCGCCGGCAAGGCCGAAAAATGATGCCGGCGTCTACGGAGGTCCCGGACACGAGCTCGAAGTTGACTACGAAACGCCCTCTCGCAATAACGGCGGATCCTTAAAGCCCGAATACTATGCCTCCTGGGCCAGATATCTTGTAAAATATGTGCAGGCGTATCTCGCAGAGGGCATCCCGGTGACCATGATGACGCTGCAGAATGAATCCATTGCAGCAACCAATTGGGACTCCTGTGTGTGGACGGCGAAGGGTCAGAAGAGGTTTCTCATTGAAAACCTGTATCCGGAATTCGTAAAGGCCGGGCTGGATCAGAAGGTGCAGCTGTTCATCTGGGATCACAACAAGGAGCGGGTACTGGAGTG
>CAVBQH010000150.1:0-5898 GCA_963597485.1 Acutalibacteraceae bacterium | reverse complement strand
AGGAGCGCAACATGTTTGAGTCCAAGACGTGGGGCTTCCAAAGGAAGACCCACGGACGGACGAGTTTTGCGCGAATCGGGCGTTTGGCGAATCTGCGACATTCATAGAGAATCCCTGCGAGGAAAACATGAGCATCCCTCATCCCAATCCACTGCGTTCGCCACAACGCTTTGAAAATAAAAGAGCCGTGTCTTTCGACACGGCTCCTGATCTCACAATAGATATGCGATTAATTATGCAGGATACGCTGCATTTTGGGTGTCTGCCTTGGTCAGGTCCACACCGGTCTTCTGAGCAGTTCTCCACTTGAAGAACTCAGTAGCAACCTGCGGGAAGGAAGCGTAGGACAGTACATCCTCTTCGCTCTCTGCACCATGCTCTCTTGCCTCTTTCTCGAACTTCTCCATGGAAGGCGGGATAAGATCGGCCGGTCTGCAGGTGATTCTCTCGGCATCGCCGATCACCTTCTTGACAACCTCGGGATCCATCGGCTTGATGGTCTGGCCGTACTTGCCGGCAACAAGGTCCTTGGTCTGGCCGCTGCACATCTTGTAGCGCTCGCCCATGAGGACGTTCATAACAGCCTGGGTTCCCACGATCTGAGAGGACGGAGTAACCAGCGGGGGCTCTCCAAGATCCTTACGTACGCGCGGTACCTCTTCCATAACCTCATTGAGCTTATCGCCCTTGCCCTGATCGTTGAGCTGCTTGATCATGTTGGAAAGCATGCCGCCGGGTACCTGATACAGCATGGTACGGATGTTAACACCCAGAACCTTGGTGGACAGAAGTCCGTTCTCGATGCACTCCTCGCGATACGGTGTGAAGTAATCCGAGATCTCCTTCAGAAGCTGCTGATCAAGACCTGTGTCATACGGTGTTCCGCGGAAAGCCTCAACCATAACGTCGGTAGACGGCTGAGAGGTTCCGAGTGCGAACGGAGTGGATGCGCAGTCGATGATGTCTACGCCAGCCTCTGCTGCCTTGAGATATGTCATGGAAGCAACACCGGAGGTGTAGTGTGTATGCAGGTCGATCGGAAGGGAGGAACCCTTCTTGAGAGCGGTAACAAGGTCATAGGCCTCGAACGGACGAAGAAGTCCGGACATGTCCTTGATGCAGATGGAATCTGCGCCCATCTCCTCGATCTGGCGTGCGATATTCTCCCAGTACTCCAGCGTATAGGCATCACCCAGCGTATATACAAGGGCGATCTGTGCATGTGCGCCGGCTTCCTTGGTAGCCTTTACAGCAGTCTTTACATTGCGAAGGTCATTGAGGCAGTCAAAAATACGAATGCGGTCAATACCGTTCTCAACGGACTTCTTAACGAAGCGGTCCACAACGTCATCTGCATAGTGAGAATAACCCAGAATGTTCTGGCCTCTGAGCAGCATCTGTGTGGGTGTGTTCTTGAAGTGGCTCTTCAGAACGCGAAGTCTCTCCCACGGATCCTCATGAAGGAAACGAAGGCAGGAATCGAAGGTAGCACCGCCCCAGCACTCAACTGCGGCATAGCCAACCTTGTCCATCGTATCAACGATGGGAAGCATCTCTTCAATGGGCATTCTGGTTGCGATCAGCGACTGACCGGCATCACGCAGAACGGTCTCCATAATCTGTACTTTAGCCATTGTAATCTCCTTAAATACTACTTAAATCCCAAACACGGCCATGAACACACCGGCTACGACTGCAGTTCCGATAACACCTGCAACGTTCGGTCCCATAGCATGCATCAGAAGGAAGTTGGTAGGATCCTCCTTGGCACCGACCTTCTGGGATACACGAGCAGCCATCGGAACGGCCGATACACCGGCAGAGCCGATCAGAGGGTTGATCTTGCCGTGGGTTGCAATCTTCATGAGCTGGCCGAACCAGACGCCGGCAGCGGTTCCGAATGCAAATGCGATCAGACCCAGTGCTACGATCTTCAGCGTGGTTACATTCAGGAATGCCTCAGCCGAGGTGGTAGCACCAACGGAGGTACCCAGCAGAATAACAACGATGTACATCATTGCGTTGCTGGCGGTCTCCTGGAGCTGACGAACCACGCCGCACTCGCGGAAAAGGTTGCCAAGCATCAGCATACCGATCAGAGGAGCTGTGGTAGGCAACAGCATGCAGACCACGATCGTAACAACGATCGGGAACAGAATCTTCTCCAGCTTGGATACCGGGCGAAGCTGCTCCATCTTGATCTTGCGGTCTTCCTTGGTGGTGAAGAGATTCATGATGGGCGGCTGAATGATCGGTACCAGTGACATGTAGGAATACGCTGCCACAGCAATCGGTCCCATGAGCTCGGTCTGTCCCAGCTTGGAGCAAAGGAAGATCGAAGTCGGACCGTCCGCACCACCGATGATGGAAATGGCTGCTGCAGCCTTTCCGTTGAAGCCAAGAGCAATAGCACCAAAGTATGCTGCAAAGATACCGAACTGTGCAGCAGCTCCCAAAAGGAAGCTCTTCGGGTTCGCAATCAGCGGACCGAAATCGGTCATTGCGCCGACACCCATGAAGATCAGGGACGGCAGAATGGACCATTCATCCAGAATGTAGAAATAATACAGCAGTCCGCCATTCGCTGTCTCGGTAGGAGCAACAATGATATCCGGATAGATATTCACCAACAGCATACCAAAAGCGATGGGTACCAGAAGGAGCGGCTCAAAGTCATGTGCAATTGCCAGATACAGGAAAACGCAGGCAACGGCAATCATGAGGATGTTGCCCCAGCTAAGGTTCATGAAGGCGGTCTGATGGATTAGGTTTGTTAATGTATTTGCAATATATTCCATAGCTTGTTAAGACCTCCTGATTAAGTCATTGACTGTAAACGCGGACAAATGCGTCCGGCAATAACTTAGTTCAGTGTAGCCAGAACAGCGCCGGCCTCAACTGCATCACCAACTGCACAGTCGATGGATGCAACGGTTCCGTCTTCCGGAGCAACCATCGGGATCTCCATCTTCATTGCCTCAACAACAACGACCGGATCACCCTTCTTGACAGCAGCGCCAACCTGCTTCTCAATCTTGAAGACCTTTCCTGCTGCGCCAGCCTCGATCTTTACAGAGCCTGCGCCGGCTGCTGCCTTCGGAGCGGGTGCTGCTGCCGGAGCTGCTGCCTTCGGAGCAGGAGCTGCTGCAGCCTTGGGAGCTGCAGGTGCTGCGGATGCGCCGGTCTCTTCTACAGTTACATCATAAGCGGTTCCATTCACCGTAATGGTATAGTTTTTCATAGTATCCTTTCCTGCCGCATTGCGTCTGCGGCAACACTAGGGAGAATCTGCAATGCAGTAATTTCTGTTCTCCGTTTAGAATTTTCTGCGTGACTTGCGGATGGAACGTACCACGAATCCGTCCGTTGTCGTCTGTCCCTCGCTGGCTGCAATGGCAGCTGCGATCACCGCGATCAGCTCGCCGTCATCCGATACCGGAGCGGCCGTCTCTACTGCGGCTGCAGGCTCTTCTGCAGGCGCCTGTGCCTCTTTGATAACGGCTTCCTTTTTCTTCTTGTTCTCCTGAGCCTTCCCGATAAATGCAAAGCAGGAAATAATCACTGCCAGGAGAATCAGGATGATGAAGGTCGTGCCCATGCCAAGGATGGTATTGAGCGCTGCCTGCTCCATCAGCTCTGCAAAACTATAGCGAACATTGGTTGCTACATTAGAAGGAGTTCCCTCGGCGCTGACCGTAATGACAACATCTGCATCGTGCTCAGAACCGTCGATTCCGATGTTGATCATGTAGGCACCGTCGTCTGTAAGCACTGCCTGCTCGTTGTCATAGCCCTGAATCTCACCGATATCATCGAGCGAATTCTCATAGGTGCTAAGAGCCGGTCCGAAAACGGCATCGCTGGAATACTGATCCGCTGCTCCGCTGCGGACAATGGAATCCATCTCCGCCACAAGATTCTCGCCGTAGGAAACGATGCTCGATTCCATCGATGCATCCACCGGCGTGCCGCTTAAGGTATTCGCTTCGGTTCCGCCGCATGCAGTAAGTGCAAAGACACAGGAGATGACAGCACAAATTGAAACAAATTTCTTCATCGTATAGTGTCTCCTCTCCATCAAACGGTCAAATGCTTCTTCGCAGGAAGATCCTCTCTCTTGGTATAGAGCATTTCCAGTGCGCCGATCAGGTACTTGCGAAGATCAGCAGGCTCTACGATCTGGTCTACATAGCCATGAGCAGCTGCGCTCTCAATGCCGTTCTGCAGCTCGTTGTACTCCGCAGCAGTCTTGGCAACCTCAGCAGCGTCCTTGCCGGCTGCGATGACCTTTGCAGCAAGGTTTGCATCCATCAGTCCAATGCGTGCTGTCGGAAGTGCCATGGTAATATCTGCACCAAGAGCCTTGGAATTCATAACAGTATATGCGCTTCCGAATGCATCACCAACCACTACGTTCACCTTCGGAACAGTTGCGCCTGCAAAGGCTGCGGCAAGCTTGGCAGCTGCCTTTGCAATCTTCTTCTCTGCACACTCACAGGTGCAGAAGCCGTTTACATTGGTCAGCGTAACCACCGGAATTTCGAATGCATCACAGAAGTTCACAAAATCAGCAGCCTTCAGCGCGCCGCCAACGGTAAGAACCGGCTTGAACTCCTCTGCCTTCTCACCCTTCTCATCGTAGGAAACAGTGCGGTTTGCCACAACACCGACGGTCTCGCCGCCCAGCTTAATGAAGCCAACTGCCATCTCCTTCGCAGCTGCTGCCTTAATCTCTACGAACAGATTGTTGTCGGAAAGATCTGCTGCGGATACAGAAGGATCTGCAACACCGGCCGCAACGTTTGCGCTGGCGCGGTTAAGATCATCATCACATTCGCCGGCAGCCTCATCCTCATTGTTGGAAGGAAGAATGGAAACCAGCTCACGGATCTTGGCAATTACCTCGCTCTCGCTGCCGAAGCCATCGATGGCACCAGCCTCTGCCTTATATGCAGCAGCTGCTGTGTCCTTCTTGTCCTCTGCGTTGCCTGCAAGAGCATTGGGGCTGTTCACGAAAAGCTTGGCATCCTCAGCCATAAATGCAAAATCAGCCATGCCGGCTGCTACAGCAAGTCCGCCGCCGCAGGTTCCGAACACCGCTGCGATCTGCGGAATCACGCCGGAAGCCTCTGCCTCCTTGGCATAAATGGACGCGAATGCGTTCAGGGCATCGGTACCCTCCAGCAGGCGAAGACCTGCGGAATCCAGAAGACCGATAATCGGTGCCCCTGTCTTGAGTGCGAGATCATACAGGCCGGTGATTTTCTTGGCATGCATCTCTCCGACGGATCCGCCCAGAACAGCCGAATCCTGGCTGTAGACGAACACGAGATTGCCATCAATCGTGCCATAGCCGGTGATAACGCCGTCAGACGGAGTCTGTTCGGGCTTTATGTTGAAATTGGTCGTCCGTGCGGTAACACGAGCGCCGACTTCAACAAAGCTGTTATCATCGAGCAAGGCCTTGATTCTCTCACTCGCTTTTGAAGAACTGCTCATACTTTGAACCTCCATATAATTTATGTCGTTGAAACACAAAGCCTCCTCCGCCCTTGCAGACAGACTCCGCCCTATGTTACTGCGCTAGGCTGTATTGTAACATACGCCACTGCGATTGCGTACAAGAATCTGTTAAAAAAATGTCAGCGATTGGACAATCTGCCGTCGGATATACCGGTCGTCCAGCGACAGGGTGACGGAGGGATGTCCGGGTTCAGGGCCACATCAGATTCCCAGGCGGTCATCCACCTCTGCCTCAGCCTCCTCCTTGAACTCCTCCACCTGAACAGAATTCAGGGACGGCAGCTCGGTCAGGTTTTTGACTCCGAAGGATCGCAGAAACTGTTCTGTCGTACCGAACAGAATCGGCCGCCCCGGTGCATCCTTTCTGCCCAGTTC
>CAVBQH010000149.1:0-5904 GCA_963597485.1 Acutalibacteraceae bacterium | reverse complement strand
CAAAGAGCTTGGTGTAACACCGATGGCTGTCTGGACAGCAGGTGCACTTGGCGGCGTGGATCCTTCCATCATGGGCGTTGGACCGGTTGCTTCCACCAGAAAGGTTCTGGCCAAGACCGGACTGACCATTGATGATTTCGATCTGTACGAGGCGAATGAGGCATTTGCGGCACAGTCGGTTGCAGTCGGCAAGGATCTTGGCTTTGACCTTAGCAAGCTGAATGTGAACGGCGGCGCTATTGCAATCGGTCATCCGGTTGGCGCATCCGGCGCACGTATCCTCACAACACTCCTGTACGCGATGAAACAGCGTGATGCAAAGCGTGGTCTTGCTACTCTGTGCATCGGCGGCGGTATGGGCTGCAGCACAGTGGTAGAGAAGTACGAGTAAAAAGAAAGGCGGGGTTCCAATGGGTTTCGTAGATTATGAGGTAGAGGGCGCGGTAGGACTGATTACCATCAATCGCCCGAAGGCACTGAATGCTCTGAATTCACAGGTGCTGGATGATCTGGCTGCTGTGCTTGACAGCGTAGATCTGGAAGCTATCCGTTGCCTGATCCTTACAGGTGCCGGAGACAAGTCCTTTGTGGCAGGTGCAGACATCGGAGAGATGTCCACACTGACTAAGGCAGAGGGTGAGGCATTCGGCAAGAAGGGAAATGACCTTTTCCGCCGGATCGAGACACTCCCGATCCCGGTTATTGCAGCTATCAACGGATTTGCACTCGGCGGCGGCAATGAGATCGCCATGAGCTGCGATTTCCGTATCTGCTCGGACAACGCAGTGTTTGGTCAGCCGGAGGTTGGACTGGGAATTACACCCGGCTTTGGCGGCACGCAGCGTCTGGCTCGCCTGATCGGACCTGGCATGGCCAAGCAGCTGGTATATACAGCGCGCAACATTAAGGCGGATGAGGCTCTTAGAATCGGCCTGGTAAATCAGGTAGTTACGCTGGAGGAGCTTCTTCCTACGGCCAAGAAGCTTGCTTCTGTCATTGCAGGAAATGCACCGATTGCTGTTCGCGCATGCAAGGAGGCGATCAACGTTGGCCTCGAGCAGGGGATGGACGATGCCATCGTAACAGAGGAAAAGCTTTTTGGTTCCTGCTTTGAGTCAGAGGATCAGAAGGAGGGAATGGCGAATTTCCTTCGTAAAAAGGATGATCCTGCCAAGGTGAAGCATGTTGCATTCCAGAACAAATAAATAACGGCAATGGGTGCCCGGATATATGCCGGGCATCTTGCTGTGACGGGGCAGAATACCCTGAGAAACGATAGTTATAACTGCTTAACATAGCATTATTTATTTTCAGGAGGAAAATCAAATGAAGGTTGCAGTCATTGGTGCAGGTACAATGGGCTCTGGTATTGCACAGGCATTTGCACAGAGTGAAGTGGTTGAGAAGGTTTATCTCTGCGATATCAAGCAGGAGTTTGCAGACGGCGGCAAGGCCAAGATCAAAAAGGGCCTGGATAAGAGAGTTGCCAAGGGCAAGATGGAGCAGGCAGCTGCTGACACGCTTCTGAACAAGATTGTTACCGGTCTTTCGGATATTGCGGTAGATCCTGATCTTGTGGTTGAGGCAGTTCTTGAGAAGATGGATCTGAAGCAGGAGACCTTTAAAAAGCTGCAGGACGAGATCGTTCAGAATCCGGATTGCATTTTTGCTTCCAACACGTCCTCTTTGTCCATCACAGAGATCGGCGCAGGGCTTTCCAAGCCGGTTGTAGGCATGCATTTCTTCAATCCGGCTCCGGTTATGAAGCTGGTCGAGGTTATCAAGGGTGCGAACACACCGGATGCGGTTGTTGAGAAGGTAAAGGAAATCTCTGTTCAGCTCGGCAAGACACCGGTTGAAGTGAATGAGGCTGCGGGCTTTGTTGTAAACCGCATTCTGGTTCCGATGATCAATGAGGGCATCTGCGTATATGCAGCAGGCGTTTCTGATATCGAAGGCATTGATACTGCTATGAAGCTTGGCTGCAATCACCCGATGGGACCGCTGGAACTGGGCGATTACATTGGTCTTGATATCGTTCTGGCGATCATGGATGTTATTTATCATGAGACCGGCGACTCCAAGTATGCTGCAAGCCCGCTCCTTCGCAAGATGGTCCGTGCCAAGAAGCTCGGCTGCAAGACCGGAATCGGCTTCTATGATTACAGCAACGGCCAGAAGGTTCCTACCGATAAGAAGTGATTTTGCTGTTTGACAGTGTCCGATTACGGCATTGGCGAAAATAGATTCCCTTGTTATCCGCTGCAATTATGCGGTTGGATAACAGGGGAAGAGAGTTTTATAACGAAAAGGAGAGTACGACATGGACTTTCAGTTAAGCAAAGAACATGAGATGGCGAGATCCCTCTTCAAGGAGTTCGCTGAAAAGGAAGTTAAGCCGCATGCGATTGAGGTAGATGAGAAGCATGAATTCCCTCGTGAGACTGTAGCGAAGATGCAGAAGCTCGGCTTCATGGGTATTCCGATTCCGAAGGAGTACGGCGGACAGGGCTGCGATCCTCTGACCTATGCAATGTGCGTAGAAGAGCTGGCAAAGGTTTGCGCAACGACAGCAGTTATCGTTTCTGCACATACCTCCCTTTGCTGCGATCCCATTCTGACCTATGGTACGGAAGCGCAGAAGCAGAAATATCTGGTTCCGCTCGCACAGGGCAAGCTCCTTGGTGCATTCGGACTGACAGAGCCCGGAGCAGGAACGGATGCTCAGGGCGTGCAGACAAAGGCTGTTCTTTCTGAGGATGGCAAGGAGTGGATCCTGAACGGCTCCAAGTGCTTCATCACCAACGGTAAGGAAGCGGATATCTACATCATCATTGCTTATACCGATATCGTTGAGGATAAGAAGGGCAGAAAGCAGAAGAAATTCTCTGCATTTATCGTTGAGAAGGATACTCCCGGATTCACATTCGGAACCAAGGAGAACAAGATGGGTATCTGCGGCTCCTCTACCTACGAGCTGATCTTCCAGGATGTTCATATCCCGGCAGAGAACCTTCTCGGTGCAAGAGGAAAGGGCTTCCCGATCGCGATGCACACACTGGACGGCGGTCGTATCGGTATCGCTGCACAGGCACTGGGCATTGCTGAGGGTGCTTTGGACCGCACTGTCGCATATGTTAAGGAGAGAAAGCAGTTCGGAAGAGCCATCGGCATGTTCCAGAACACGCAGTTCCAGTTGGCGAACATGGCAACCGAGACAGAAGCTGCGCAGCTTTTGGTTTACAAGGCAGCTGAGGCGAAGAGAACGCAGAGCCGCTACTCCGTAGAGGCTGCAAAGGCAAAGCTTTTCGCTGCCGAGACGGCAATGAACGTTACAACCAAGTGCGTACAGCTCTTCGGCGGCTATGGTTACATCAGAGAGTACGAAGTAGAGCGCATGATGCGTGATGCGAAGATTACGGAAATCTACGAAGGAACTTCCGAGGTTCAGCGCATGGTTATTTCCGGAGATCTTCTGAAGTAAGTTCTGAAGCGTATTCCGAAGTAATTCGATTCTGACGATAAGGAGAATACAAATGAAAGTTGTAGTATGCGTGAAGCAGGTTCCCGATACAAAGGGCGGCGTAAAATTTAAGCCGGATGGAACACTGGACAGAGGTGCTATGCTTGCCATCATGAACCCGGATGACAAGGCAGGTCTTGAGGCTGCACTTCGTCTGAAAGATCAGTACGGCGCAGAGGTTACAGTACTGACCATGGGCCTTCCGAAAGCAGATGCTGTTCTGCGCGAGGCTTTTGCTATGGGTGCTGACAAGGGCGTCCTGGTTACAGACCGTGTCCTGGGCGGTGCCGATACCTGGGCAACATCCCAGACCATTGCAGGTGCTCTCAGAAACCTTGAGTATGATCTGATTATCACCGGCCGTCAGGCTATTGATGGTGATACTGCACAGGTTGGCCCTCAGATTTCCGAGCATCTCGGACTGCCGCTGATTTCCTATGCAGAGGAGCTTACGGTGGATGAAGCAGAGAAAACCGTTACGGTAAAGCGCCAGTATGATGATGGCTACCACATCGTAAAGGCCAAGATGCCTTGCCTTGTTACATGCCTGGCAGAACTGAATGAGCCTCGTTATATGACTCCCGGCGGTGTTTTTGATGCATTCCAGAAGGAAGTTACCGTATGGGGAAGAGCAGATCTTAAGGATGTTGAGGATTCCAACCTTGGTAAGGCCGGCTCCCCTACTGTCATTGCAAAGGCTTCGGATAAGGTTGCCAAGGGCAAGGGCGTAAAGGTTACTCCGGATTCTGCAGAAGAGGCAGCGGATTACATCGTAAATGTGCTGAGTGAGAAGCACGTGATCTAACAGGAGGACATAACAATGGCATTAGAGGATTACAAAGGAGTATTTATCTTTGCTCAGCAGGTTGACAACAAGATCAGCCCCATTGCTTTGGAGCTTCTGGGCAAGGCAAAGGATCTGGCAGAGAGCCTGGATGAGAAGAAGGTTACTGCGGTTCTGATCGGATCTGATGTAAAGGGACTGACGGATGAGCTGGGCGCATATGGCGCAGATCGTGTCATCGTAGTGGATGATCCTGAACTGAAGGATTATCGTACGGAGCCCTATGCACATGCACTGGCATCCGTTGTTAACGAGTTTAAGCCGGAGATCCTTCTGGTTGGCGCAACGGCCATCGGCCGTGATCTTGGCCCTCGCGTGTCGGCCAGACTTCACACCGGACTTACTGCAGACTGCACACAGCTTGAAATCGGCGATTTCCCGCTGATTGCTCTTCCCGGACAGGAGCAGAAGCATAAGCAGCTGCTGATGACTCGCCCTGCTTTCGGCGGCAACACCATTGCTACCATTGCTTGCCCGGACTATCGTCCGCAGATGGCAACGGTTCGTCCCGGTGTTATGCAGAAGATCACTCCGGATGCAGCACATAAGGCGGAGATCGTGGAGTTCAATCCTGGCTTCGTTCCGAACAACTGCTATACAGAGATTCTGAAGATTGTGAAGGAGGTTTCCTCTGTAGCAGACATTCAGGCTGCAAAGATTCTGGTATCCGGCGGACGCGGCGTAGGAAGTGCTGAGAACTTCAAGCTCCTCGAGGACCTTGCTGAGGTTCTTCATGGCACGGTTTCCTGCTCTCGCGCAGTTGTGGATTCCGGCTGGGAGCCGAAGGATCTGCAGGTTGGCCAGACCGGCAAGACGGTCCGCCCGCACGTTTATTTTGCAATTGGTATCTCCGGCGCCATCCAGCACGTTGCAGGTATGGAGGAATCCGATATCATCATTGCAATCAATAAGGATGAGAGCGCTCCGATTTTCGACGTTGCTGATTACGGCATCGTTGGTGATCTGAACAAGGTGGTTCCGCTTCTGACAGAGAAGCTGAAGGCTGCACTTGCTGCAAAGGCATAATGTATAGACCTGCGTGAATAATGGCGTGCGAATACATGCGAATGAAAGAGGGGGATGCGAACAGCATCCCTCTTTTTGCTATAATGACACTAAGGTCTTAAAATCCGATGAGAGAGCATGGCGCGCAGCAATCCGGGTATCATGCGGTGGCCTGCAGCATTTATCGCAACGAAAATTCACAGAAAGGATGGTACACAGATGAAACGTGTACTTAGCATACAGGATATTTCCTGTGTTGGAAGATGCTCGCTTACAGTGGCTTTGCCAATTCTGTCCGTAATGGGTGTAGAGGCTTGCCCTCTGCCGACAGCAGTGCTTTCCACACATACTGCCTTTGAGCACTTTACGTTTCGGGATCTTACAGATGAAATTCAGCCAATTGCCAAGGTTTGGGAAAAGGAGAAAATAACCTTTGACGCGGTAGGGAGCGGTTACCTGGGGTCTCTTCGGCAGATCGCGCTTGTCGAAGAACTGGGAGAATACTTTCGAAAGGTATATGCCGGGGCAGGAC
>CAVBQH010000148.1:0-5919 GCA_963597485.1 Acutalibacteraceae bacterium | reverse complement strand
TGTTCAGCACCTGCCACATTTCAACGTGAATTGACTGCTTGCAGGCAAATTCACGATTGAAATTGGCAGGCGGCCAAGGCGCGAAGCGCCTCTGGCCTGCCACATCAGGCATTTTCGAGTATCAAAATCGAGATGGGTACTGAATGGTTACGGAAAATAGAATGGAAGAGATGTATGAAGAACAGATTATTAGCAGGTATTCTGGCTGTCTGCATGGCGGGAACCCTGGCCGCTTGCGGCAGCAGTGACAGTGAGGGCGTTGTGGCCCATGGCTTTGAGCAGATCCCGGAGGGGGCCTATCCGGAGGATCTTGGACAGGGTGCGGTCCAGGAGGCGGAGGCTGAGCCGGAAGAGGAAACGACGGCGTATGTTCTTCCGGATGATATGTACTATAGTGAGCTGACGGGAGAACCCATCAGTAAGGATATCCAGGAGCAGCGGCCCGTTGCCATCATGATCGACAATGATTCCCGTGCCCTACCGCACTTTGGAATTTCAGACTGTGATGTAATGTATGAGCTGATGAACTCCACAGCCAATGATCGAATTACGCGTCTGATGTGCCTTTTTAAGGACTGGGGGGCTATTGAAAAAGCCGGCAGCATTCGATCCATCCGCCCGACCAATATTTTGCTGGGACAGGAGTGGGATGCTGTTCTGTGTCATGACGGCGGCCCGTATTACATTGATGAATATCTCGGACGGTACCCGTATCACTTTTCCGGAACCTTTTCCCGTGTGAATAACGGAAAGGCAACGGAGTTCACGGAATTCTGCCTGTCCGGCGATCTGGATAAGAATTTCTCGAACTCCAGCTTTTCCAGAAGCTATGATGACCGCAAGCAGAGCGGGGATCATTTCCAGTTTGCGGAATATCAGGGAGATCCGATTACGTTTGCGGATGCCTCGGATGCAGTGGATGCGACGGCGATCAGCCTGCCGTTCAACAATACCAAGTCGCAGCTTAAGTATAACGAGGAGACCCAGACCTACGATTATTATGAATTCGGAGCAATCTGTCAGGATGGCGGAAACGGAGCAACGGTAACCTTTAAAAATGTCTTGATTCAGGACTGCAGCTTCACGCAGTATGACGAGCATGGATACCTCATTTATAATTGCATCCAGTCCGGACAGCCGGGCTATTATTGCACCAACGGGAAAGCCATTCCCATTACCTGGAGCAAATCCAGCGAGGGAGGCATGACCAAGTATTACGATGCAAGCGGAAACGAGATCACGTTGAACACAGGGAAAACCTATATTACGCTGGTTCCCAGTGATTCCTGGAGCTCCCTGACGCTCGGATAACGATAGAACATCAGAGTATTCCCCTGACAGCAATTATGTGCAAGAGGACCGCAGCAGGCGATCCCCCTGTGAGTTGCTGCCAGGGGATTTGTGTATGCTGTATGTACGTACGATCTGCATCGTGATATGGATGCTCGAAAATGCCGGAGGGAATTTTAACCGTACACCCGGAAAACCCCGATGTGGCGGGCGGCCTGGAACAGGAGGGCGCAGATGAAAAAGGGAAAAACAATCATTGTTATCGTTGTCATTCTGCTGGTGATGGCTGGAATGGGGTACCTGACACGGTATCTGTTTATTCCGATGCATTCGTACAGGTCTGCGGAGGAGAAGCTAAGTGCCAACCAGTATGATGCTGCTGTTTTGGAATTTACGGCTATTACAGAGCAGTATGATCTCTCCGGAAAACTGGCACAGCTGGGCGGATTTTCAGATGCACAGAGCAGAATCCCCATGGCGCAGTATGAAAAAGGCGTTTATTTGCGGGAGCAGGGAGCCTATGAGGAAGCCGTGCAGGTATTCCGGAATCTGGGGGATTACAAAGACAGTGCGGACCAGATTCAGAATACGAAGCTTTTGCAGGCGTCATCGATGATTACTGCTCAGGATTACAGCGGAGCGATTGCGTTGCTGGAGGAACTGGGCGATTATGACGGCGGGGAATACGGATCGGCCGGTGAGCTTCTGGATCAGGTAATCTATGAGCGCTCGTCTGCGCTGCAGAGCATCGGCAAACTGGCAGATGCGGAGGCTGGATTTGCACAGACAGAGGCCTACAAGGATTCCTATGAACAGCTGCAGAAGGTGCGGTACAACATGGCGCGCAATGCACTGCTGACCTATGATTTCGACACAGCAAAGGAACTGTTTGCCAAGGTCGGGGACTATGAGGATGCCAAGGAAATTCTGGAGGTCCTGAACGCGGCGGTGGATCGCGTCTATCGCTGCTCATATACAGATATTACAGGGAAAAAGACGGACAGCATCGCTGTGTATCTGTGGGTGCATTCTGTGATTGTTCCCGGGAAGCTCGATGAAGGCGTTTCGGTGAAGATGCAGGAGTCTATCTGTGTCGGAGATCCGGGCAGTGCCTGGTTTGGTGCGGCCTCCTACGACTACACGCTGGAGCAGGTGCGAGATGCGGATACGTGGTACTTTACCTACTACGGCTCTGATACGGCCGACAGCAGCGGGGCACTGCTTCTGGAAGCGCAGTTTTCCGAGGATTATAAAACATTGACGACCCGAAAGGTGTACAAGTCAACCAGAGATGAGGAAGAACTGCGGGATGCGCAGGATGCCGAGGAGGAAGCCAAGGTAGCCGAATCTGAGGACGATGCGTCGGATGAGACGCTGGAGCAGAGCGAAGAAGGCGATGAAGAGCAGACTGCGGGCGAGGAGACCGCTTCGAAGGATACCTCCTCCGAAGCGGATGATGAAGCGTCGGACAAAACGAAGTCAGCAAAGACGAAAAATCGCGACGATGACCTGGCAGCAGTATCTCTGGATGAATCCAGAACATGGACAACCGTTACCAGGCAGGAAACGGTGGATGCCGTAAAGGAGGGCTTCCGCAAGCGCCTCCGCGTGCAGCTGGCCGAAAAAGGCAATATGGCCTTCTATAACGACACAGATGATGAACGGCTGCCGCATTACTGTAGCGTTTCTAATTGCCTGAACAAGGCGGAATACGTTGTTTCGGATGAGGACGGACGGCGCTATTATTGTACAGAGCATGAAGAGCAGTACAAGGCAGATCCGGGATACACGGATGAGTCTGAGGCAACAGCAGACTCTTCGGAAGAGAATGGTACGGATACAGACGATGCGTCCGACGCAATGGATGGAAGTACAAAGGCGCAGGAGTAAGGAAGAGCGGAGGCTAGCAAAAATGGAACAGGGAAGAAAACCGGCATTTCCGACAAGGGGAAGTATGCTTTTGTTCTTTCTGAAGGGAAGCTGGGGGTGGTTCGGTCTTAGTATCGCAGCTGCATGCCTGACCTCCCTGCTGGATCTGATCAGTCCGAAGATCATCAGCTACACCGTGGACAGCGTGATTGATCAGTCACCGTCTAAGAGCAGCGGTGCACTGCAGGGGCTGTTTGAGAAGCTGGGAGGCGCGGGATATCTGCGGGAGCATCTCTGGGTGATCGCGGGACTGGTTGTTATGACGGCGCTGCTGGCGAACCTGCTGCGCTATTGCAACCGGCTGACCAATTCCATCGCTGCGGAGAAGCTTGTGAAACGAATGCGGGATCAGCTGTTTGCTCATATTGAGGCGCTGCCTTTTTCCTGGTACAGCCAGAATCATACGGGCGACATCATTCAGCGCTGTACATCCGATGTGGAGACGATTAAGAACTTTGTGGCAGATCAGCTGACCAGTCTGTTCCGCATCGTCATTCTGATGGCACTGGCTCTGTATTCCATGGCACGTGTTCATGGGGGGCTGACTGCCGTTTCTGCGGCTTTCTTTCCGGTGATTGTGGGGTATTCATTTTTCTTTCATTCGAGAATCGGGGATGCCTTTCGTCATGCCGATGAGGAGGAGGGGAAGCTTTCCTCGATTGCTCAGGAAAATCTGACGGGTGTCCGTGTGGTGCGGGCCTTCGGGCGGGAGAGCTATGAAAAGGAACGCTTTGAGGCGCAGAATAAGAATTACACGGCCATGTGGATTCGACTCATGCGGTTGCTCTCTGCGTTCTGGAGCTCAAGCGATCTGATATCCGGACTGCAGGTGATGACGGTAACGGCAGCAGGCGCTGTGCTCTGCGTCAGAGGACAGCTTTCGGCGGGACAGTACATCGCGTTTATTTACTACAATTCCATGCTGACCTGGCCGGTTCGCTCGCTGGGAAGAGTTGTGGCGGATTTATCAAAGGCAGGAATTTCGATCGACCGGATTCGATACATCATGAATGCGGAGACGGAGACGGATTCGAAGTCTGCTGCAAAACCGCCGATGAACCGTGATATTGTGTTTTCGCATGTTACCTTTCGTTACGGACCGGACAGGAGAAAGGTATTGGACGATGTCTCCTTTACGGTAAAGGCAGGATCCACCGTTGGCATTCTGGGCGGAACCGGCTCCGGAAAATCGACACTTATGTATCTGCTGGATCGGCTGTATGAGCTTCCGGAAGAGGTGGGCTCTATTACCGTCGGCGGAACGGATGTTCGCGACATTAATCGGTTGTGGCTGCGGCAGCACATCGGAATGGTGCTGCAGGAGCCGTTTCTGTTCTCCAGGACGCTGGAGGAGAACATTGCCATTGCAAAGGAGACGGAGGAGGAAAGCGGAAGCCATGCACATCTGGAAGAGGTGCAGAAGGCGGCACGCATTGCGAGCCTGGACGGAGCGATTCGTCATTTTGCCAAAGGCTATGACACGTTTGTGGGAGAACGGGGGGTTACACTGTCCGGCGGACAAAAGCAGCGGACAGCCATTGCCCAGATGCTGGTGCGGGAGCCGGATATTATGGTGTTCGACGATTCGTTGTCAGCAGTGGATGCGAAAACAGACGGTCAGATTCGGCAGGCACTGCAGGAGAGCAGCGGGGATGCGACAGTGCTGCTCATTGCACACCGGATTACTACGCTGATGCATGCGGATCAGATCATTGTCCTGGACAGAGGAAAAATTGCGCAGATGGGAACCCATGAAGAGCTCCTGGAGCAGGAGGGAATCTATCGGCGAATCTATGAGCTGCAGGTGCAGCAAAGTGAGATTGCATGAAGTATAGGAGAAGGCATATCCTATGGAATCACGTGACGAAAAGAACATATCGCTTCCGTTTTGGGGAATTCCTCAGCTGTGGCCCTTTTTGAAACCATATCGGAAGATCCTGCTTGTGAATATTGTGCTGGGCGTATTGAGCTCATTGGCAGACTCTGTCTACCCGCTGTTCAACAGCTATGCACTGAATCATTTTATTGCAGAGAATACCCTGGATGGGATCCTGTACTTTGTGCTGGCCTACGGATGTATTCTGCTGCTGCAGGTCGTCGACAATTTTGTCAGTACCTATCAGTGCGGGCGGATTGAGATGATGGTGGACCGGGATCTTCGGAATGCCGCATTTCATCATTTACAGACATTGTCTTTTTCATATTTTAACCAGAACAATGTGGGATACATTCACGCCCGGGTCATCAGTGATGCGGGGAAGATCGGAGAGCTGGTTGCCTGGCGGATGATGGACCTTGTCTGGCACGGGTCCTACATTGTGTGCGTGTTTTGCGTCATGCTGACGGTCAATGCGAGGCTGACATTATATTTGCTGGCGCTTCTGCCGGCGGCGGTGTTTTTTATCGTTTTCTTTCAGAAACGTCTCGTGCAGCTGAACCGGCGCATTCGTGAGATCAATTCAGCGATTACCGGGAATTTCAACGAAGGAATTGCCGGGGCCAGAACCATCAAGACCATGGGGATTGAACAGCGTCTGCAAAAGGATTTTGAGCTGGACACGGAGAAAATGAAACGAATCTCTGTAAAAACAACGCACAATTCAGCATTGTTCAATTCGCTGATTACGTTTATGAGTGCCATGGCGCTGGCGCTGGTCCTGTGGAAGGGCGGGAAGATTACGATGGATGGTGTCATTATGC
>CAVBQH010000147.1:0-5954 GCA_963597485.1 Acutalibacteraceae bacterium | reverse complement strand
GCACATCCCCTGCACCGGCATCGCCTGCAAGCTTACCGCCCTGAATAGCTGCGCCGATTGCAACACACTCATCCGGATTAAGGCTCTTGGACGGCTCATGACCGGTCAGCTGCTGTACCTTATCCTGTACGCAAGGAATTCTGGTTGATCCGCCTACCAGGAGAACCTTTCCAAGGTCTGCATTGGTGAGGCCGGCATCCTTCATTGCGTTCTGTACCGGGATAGCTGTCTTCTCAACAAGATCGCGGATAAGATCCTCGAACTTTGCACGGGACAGATCCATATCAAAATGCTTCGGGCCTTCTGCTGTAGCGGTGATGAACGGCAGGTTGATGTTGGTTGTGGTCGCAGAGGAAAGCTCCTTTTTAGCCTTCTCAGCTGCCTCCTTCAATCTCTGCATTGCCATCTTGTCACCGGAAAGGTCAACCCCTTCCTTGGCCTTGAACTCGCTGACCATCCAATTCATGATGCAGTTATCAAAGTCATCGCCGCCAAGGTGCGTATCACCATTCGTAGAAAGAACCTCGATAACGCCGTCGCCGATTTCAATGATTGAAACATCGAAGGTACCGCCGCCAAGGTCGTATACCATGATCTTCTGTTCCTTCTCATTGTCCAGGCCGTAAGCCAGTGCAGCTGCTGTAGGCTCGTTGATAATTCTCTTTACATCCAGTCCTGCAATCTTGCCGGCATCCTTGGTAGCCTGACGCTGTGCGTCATTGAAGTATGCAGGTACCGTGATAACAGCCTCCGTGACCTTCTCGCCAAGATAGCTCTCCGCATCGTCCTTCAGCTTCTGAAGGATCATAGCCGAAATCTGCTGCGGGCTGTACTTTTTACCATTCAGGGTACGGCCGTTGTCTGTACCCATATCTCTTTTAATGGATGCCACTGTATTCTCTGCGTTGGTAACAGCCTGACGCTTTGCCGGCTCACCAACCAGTCGATCACCGTTCTTGGTGAATGCCACAACAGAAGGTGTTGTTCTTGCGCCTTCCTTGTTGGCAATAACTGTGGGCTGCCCGCCCTCCATAACTGCTACGCAGCTATTGGTAGTTCCCAAATCGATACCAATTATCTTACTCATATCCTGCTCCGTTTCCGTGTCCTTCCGACACAAGATTCACAATCCGCTTCGTTGACTGTAATTACCTTATATGATCAACTCTTCTTCAGAGATTGATGTTAATCCTTGCAATTATTCAGATGCTACTGCAACCATGCTGTGACGCAGCACCTGATCATGGTACATATATCCCTTCTGGAGCTCCTGTGCTACTACGCCGCTTGCATATTCCGTGCTTTCCACCTGCATAACGGCATTGTGAAGATTCGGATCAAATTCCTTTCCGACCGCTTCAATCGGTGTTACCCCAAATGCTTCCAGCTGCTTAGTCAGCTGCACATAAACCCGCTTCATGCCATCCACAAAGGGATCTTCCTGACTTGCCTCTTCGACCGTAGCAAATCCTCTCTCAAAGTTGTCCACGATGGGAAGAATTT
Organism: Acutalibacteraceae bacterium; assembly: GCA_963597485.1. Classification (GTDB taxonomy): domain Bacteria; phylum Bacillota; class Clostridia; order Lachnospirales; family Lachnospiraceae; genus CAG-791. Next base: position 4,451 of record CAVBQH010000147.1, on the reverse strand, counting down.
TCTCAATGACGTTTTTCTCTCCCATTGAGAACATCTGCTCCTTTTCCTTATCCGTCCGCTTGCGGTAGTTATCGAATTCCGCCATCTGCCGTTTCACACGGTCCTCTAAGGTTTCGATCTTATCCTTCAGCTCTGAGCGTTCCTTATCTGCCTTCTTATTTCTGCCAAAGAGCCCTTTTTTCTCAGTGCCCGGCTCTTCTTCAGATGTTTCCTCTGCGGCATCCGAGCTTTCCAGTGTGTCCGCTTTTTCCTCCGACAGTTCCTGCTCTGCTTCGCACTTTCCGGTTTCTGCCCGATCCAGATCCTCAACAGGAATCTGTGTAGCGCCTTCCTCCTGCCCGGTATCCGGAGTCTTATATTCCTCGCTCATATTCTTCCTCCTATCGTTGCTGCCGTATAACCTTCTGAATATCTCAGAAATGTGCCGGCTGCACGTTTACTTCTGATATAAAGCATCCAGCTGCTTCATTATATCCTTGAGCACACTGATAACCTTGTCATAATCCATTCGCTTCGGCCCGATTACACCAACCGTTCCCTTCATTCCTTCGCCCAGATCGTACGTCGCCGTAACAACGCTGCAGTTCCTCATCCCGTCTGTAGGCATTTCATTGCCGATATAGACCTGAATTCCCGTTTCATTGCTTTCAGAAAGAGTTTCCTGAACGATACTGCCCAGTGCCTGCTTTTCCTCGAAGCTGCTGATCAGCTCGCCCATCTGCATCGTGTCACCCGCAATTTCCGGATAACGAAGAATGTTGGTGGCTCCGCTGGTATAAATTTTCGGACCCTTTCCCGGCTGCACGGCCTGCGCAGCTGCGTCAATTACCTTCTCGACGATCTCCTTATGCTCTCCAGCCTGCTGCTTGAGAGAAGCGATGAGCCCTAAATTCACCTCTTCCACAGGAACGCCGCACAGAGAATTGTTCAGAACCATATTCAAACGGAACAATGTCTTCTGATCCAGGACCTCCTCGGTTCGAATCATAGCATTCCGAACCAGATTTCCTTCAATAACAATGACCGCCAGAATATTCTCCGCATCCACCTGCGAAAGCTGGATGAACTTGATCTTGTTCTGCCGAATCTCCGGAGCAGAAATCATCGAAGCATAATTGGTGTTGGCCGCCAGGAGCTTTGCCACATCCTGCAGGAGATTCTCCAGACGATCCTGCTTCTCCAGAAGGACGCTCTGCATGCTGCTAAGCTTCTGCCTCTCGCCCCGAAGCATGTCATCCACATAAATCCGGTAGCCTTGATCCGTCGGGATCCTGCCGGCCGACGTATGCGGCTGTGTGATCAGTCCCATCTCCTCCAGATCCGCCATCTCGTTCCGAATGGTAGCGGAGCTGAGATTCAAATCTGTATACTTGGAAATCGTCCGGCTTCCAACCGGCTCTCCGGTTTCCAGGTAGTTTCGGATAATGGCCTGCAATATTTTCATTTTCCGTTCCTGCAGTTCCATTTTCCTCCTGTCGTTGTTAGCACTCATATGTTTCGAGTGCTAACAATCACTGAACATAATCTAGCACCGCCCCACAGCAATGTCAACGGAAGAAAGATTAAGAAAAAATAAAAGACTCCTCTGCAGCATTCCGCAGGGGAGTCTCGTATTCAAAAACAATCGCAGCTGTCCGGCAACCCTCTCGATTTTACCCGAAGAGTCTCGATGGGACCGTTCACGGGTTCTTCAAATGTCGAAGGACAGCTCATCCTGGCCGTTAACAACAACATAAGCCTTGCGCTCTTCCGGCTTTACATAGATCTGTGCCGTCTTAAAGTCAGCGACATTCTTGCCCTGGTCATACTGCCATACATCCTTGGCAGACTGCAGAAGGCGATCATATGTGTAATCATTTCCGCCAAACTGCAGGATTACCTCAGCCTCAATCTTAGCAGCCTTCTTGGCCGGAGCTGCCTTCTTCTCCTCTGCCTTCACAGGCTCCGCCTTTTTTGCAGGCTCCGCCTTCTTCTCTTCTGTTTTAACCGGCTCTGCCTTTTTTACAGGCTCTGCCTTCTTCTCTGCTGCCTTCACCGGCGCCGCCTTCTTTTCTTCTGCTTTGACCGGTTCTGCCTTTTTTGCAGGCTCTTTTACAGGTGCTGTCTTCTTCTCCGCTTTCTTCTCCACAACGTTCTCCTCTTTGACAATCTTCTTTGTCTCTTCTGCCTTTGCCGCTTCCTTAACAGGAGCAGTCCCCTTCGAGTTAAAATTTGCTTTTACCGTTGCAACCGGCTTCTTCTTCGTACTCATCCGTACGTCTCCTTCTGCCCTGATTCATCGAGGGGCACTCTCTACGTAAGATACACGGCACCTGTATCCGGTTTTCACCCCTCCGCAAGGTGCTGCGCGTTCTCATCTACGTGGTAAACGTATCACACGCTTTTCTTGCTGTCAACAAATTCACCGAAAATAAGGCAGATTCTTTGTTAATTTGTTACAACTCATCCGTGGAGCAGGCCGAAATACAGGATGACCAGCGTTCCAAGCACAATGCGGTACCACCCAAAGGGTTTGAAATCATGCCTGCGGATATACCCCATAAGAAACCGAATCACCACCAGCGATACAACAAAGGCAACGCCCATTCCAACGCCAAGGATTGCCGCCTCCATCCCGCTGAAATGAAAACCGAATTTCAATATTTTCAGAAGGCTTGCGCCTGCCATCACCGGAATGGCAAGAATAAACGTAAACTCAGCCGCCACAGTACGCGAAACTCCGATGATAAGTCCGCCGATTATAGTTGCCCCCGAGCGGGAAGTTCCCGGAAAAACTGCCGCGATAAGCTGGAAAAGTCCAATCATAAAAGCATCCTTCATCGTAAGATCATTCAGACTGGTTACCACCGGCTCGCGGTCCTTTTGCACATTTTCTACTACAAGGAAAACGACGCCAACCAGAATCAGCATGATCGACACAACCAGCCAGTTGTACAAATGCTCATCCAGCCAGTCATCCAAAGCCAGTCCCACGATCGCCGCCGGGATGCACGCAACAATCGTCTTGATCCACAGCTGAATCGTCTCCTTCTTCCATACTATTCTTGTACGCTTCCTGTGGCGGTACACTCCCAATGGCCAGATGGTCTTCCAGTAAAGCAGAATCACCGCCAGAATTGCGCCGAACTGAATAACCACAAGGAACATGTCCCAGAAGTCCGTAGAGACATCCAGCTTCACAAACTCATTCAGAAGAATCATATGGCCGGTGCTGCTGATCGGAAGCCACTCCGTGATTCCTTCCACCAGGCCAAACAGTGCTGCCTTTAAAATTTCTATCATTGCCGGTTTCCTTTCTTTTTAGCGATAGATTTCTCTCACAAAGCGCCGAATGGCTACGAGGGATCGTTCCACCTTTTCTGTATCAATGCAGTAGGCCACGCGGAAATACCCCGGTGCATGAAAGCCTTCGCACGGAACAAAAACAAGGTCATACTGCAGCGCCTTCCTGCAAAATGCTACCGCATCCTCCTCCAGTGCCTTCGGCATGATGTAAAAGGTTCCGTTGGGCTTTTGCACCTCAAATCCCAATTCAACAAAGCAATCATACAGAAGGTTCCGGTTGGTTTCATAGATCGAAAGATCCGCCGTATCATCCACAGCCTCCGCCGCTGCCAGCTGAATCAATGAGGACGGGCAGTTGTGTCCAATGCCTCTGGATACCTGTCCGCACATCGGTACAATGTCGTTTGCATGATCGCACGCAGGATTTACCGCAACATATCCAATTCGTTCTCCTGGAACAGAGAGCGACTTTGAGAAGGAATAGCACGTCAATGTATTGTCATAATAGCGTGCCGGATACGGCACGTCCTGTCCATCGAAAGCAATTTCCCGATAGGGCTCATCCGAAATCAAAAACAGCGGATATCCCAGTTCCTTTGACTTTTTCGTAAGAAGCGCAGCAAGCTTTTTCAGCGTCTCTTCAGAATACGCCACACCGGAAGGATTGTTCGGCGAGTTGATCAGAACAGCAGCCACGCCCGGCACCAAGAGCTCCTCCAGTGCCTGAAAATTAACCTGAAAATCCTCAAAGCGTGCCGGAACGATTGCAATCTCCGCGCCCGTGTCATTGATGTAGGGCACATATTCCGGGAAAAACGGTGCCTGCACCAGAACCTTATCTCCCGGCTTTGTTACCACGCGAAGTGCATGTGCGATTGCGCCGGCACAGCCGGAAGTCGGGAAAATATGCTCCGGTCCGTACTGCATTCCAAACCGGCGGTTTAACGATGCCGCTATTTTCGATTTTACCTCCGGAATTCCAAGACTCGGACTGTATCCATGCAGCTGTATCGGCTCCATGGTTTCTAGGCATCCGATTGCTGCATCCGTAAAGCTTTTCGGCGCAGGAACCGACGGATTCCCCAGGCTGAAATCAAATACGTTTTCATATCCGATTTCCCTTCCGCGTGCCGTAGCATATTCCGCCAGCTCGCGAATGACTGATT
>CAVBQH010000146.1:0-5968 GCA_963597485.1 Acutalibacteraceae bacterium | reverse complement strand
TACCCCGCCACCAGTCCTGAGCGGTCACACTCCACGAGCTGCCCCTTCGACAAAACGCCGAGCTTCCGGTAAAGCCTTGCCAGAATCCGAGCCACCGTTGTCTTGCCGGTCCCCGGATTCCCGGTAAAAACCAGATGCATGGATACCGGCACATTCTTCATGCCGGCTTCCTTCCGAAGCTTCTGGATTCTCGTGAAATCGTACAGCTCCTTCACATCGTGCTTGATGCCTGCAAGGCCAATGAGGCCGTTTAAATCCTCCATCGGGTCGGTTTCCGGTTCCTGCTCCTTAGTCGGAAAGGCTTCCTGTGCCTGGGCAAGCGCCTTCTGTGCTTCCTCTAAGGCTTTCTCCGTTGACTCTCTGCGCTCTGCAGATGGCTCCTTGTCCAAAGACGGTGCCTCTCCCGTCTCCTGCGCATGCTCCCTGGGTTCACTGTTGTCCTCCGGATGCTCAGCAGGCGGAATTACCGGGTCCGGATGGTTTCCGCCGCAATTCTTATTATTCTCATACAGATCTGCGTAAAGATCTGCGAATGGATTCTGACTCACTATATTATATCTCCCACAACTGTGCGGCCTTGTTCCAAGCGCCCACTCTGCACGTTACTGTTTTTCAGTGTAAACTGCATTTATTCGCAGATACAAGGAATTCTAAGCGAAATTTATGTTCCTGTACAGGCACGGTCTTTTGCGATTACAAATGTGGTAACTATATTCTGCGCCCAATTTTAACCATAAATTTGCCTGCAGTAGGTAAATCAGCTAGAATAGAGTCTCGTGGAGCGCTCATATACAAAGGCTCTATTTGAAAAAGGCAAACCAATCTTGATTGTCAAAGGATTATGACCTCATGAAAAGATCTCTGCATAGAAACAGAAATGGTTTCACACTGGCTGAGCTGCTCATTGTGGTAGCCGTGATCGGTGTGCTGGTTGCAATTTCGATTCCCATCTTCTCCTCCCAAATGGAGAAAAGCCGGGAAGCGGTGGACCTTGCCAATGTCCGTGCGGCCTATGCGCAGGTGATGAGCGACGCCGTCACGGAGAACAAAACCGGAGAAGGCACTACCTACGATTCTGCTACTGCCCGCTACACGCTGGATGTGACTCTGGTGCAGAAGCAGATCGGCTGGCAGTCCTCCAATGTCACGATTGCCGGTATCACGCCAAGTGATACCGTGCATTGGATCGGGCAGGTTCTTCCGGGCAGCACCTGTACGGTATTCTATGACGCTGATACCAGCAGTGTTACGCTTGTTTGGAGCGGACTCACGGTCAAAAATGACTATCAGTGGAAATACAGCGACGGCAAGCTTTCCCTGAACAATGCAAGCGTAGTAAACGGGTGGACCGCAAGCTCCATTCCGAATGCGATTGATAGTAAAATCAATGACGGCAAATCCTTTACTGTAGGAGCTCTTTCGGATGCACTGAAAGCTGCAACGGAGAACGGCAAATATCAATTCGAAATCGGCTACTTTATAACCAAGGCCGATGGAACCGTTATCGTGGATTCCGGTTATATCGTGCTGGATGATGCAACGAGGAACCTGAATATTACCACTGATACGAATAAACTGATAGAACAGGGAAGTAATAGCTACAGCGTCAAAGATGCAGCCAACAAGGTAACTGACGGTGAGGATTGCAAGATTTGTGTCCAGCTTTTTAAGGTGAATGTAAGCAGCGGATACCGAAGCGGTTCTGTCAAGCTCTCGGACTCCGAGGCCTCTGAACTGTCGAATCTGATCTCTTTTGGGAACGCTGATTAAATCAGCATTTCCTTTGACTGATAGGTGATTCCCTCATGTCAGAGATCTACAGCACAAGTGGTGGTAGGGCGGCGGTTCATACCATTTCAAAGACCAAGAGGTTTTCCATCATGTTTTTATTCTGCAAACGTGTAACGCTGGCCAACGGCAGCAAGAAAGAGATTGATCGCAAGGAAAAGCTGCTGAAGGATGCCGGCATTAAGACAAATTCCTGGAGCACCGGCGCTCCTGTGGTCCTCGGCGGACCTCATATGAAGACAGCCGACTGGGCAGACGGGCATTATGTGAACCACGACGATGAGCGCGTTGTGTATCATCTCGAAGTGGCTAAAAAGGACCAGTTCCGTGCCATGAAGCTCCTGATGGGTGAGGACGCAGCCCTTGGTGAGGACTTCATCAAATGACCCGCAAGGACTTGGCACTTGCCGTCATAGAACGGCTTCAAAAGGAATATCCGGCCTCCCAGTGCAGTCTGGATTACACCGATGCCTGGCAGCTTCTGGTGAGCGTTCGGCTGGCTGCGCAGTGCACCGACGCCCGTGTGAACATTGTCATGAAGGATCTGCTGAAGACGTACCCCAGCGTGGCCTCGCTGGCAGAGGCATCGCCCGAGGAGATTGAGGCTATTGTACGCCCTTGCGGCCTTGGCCGCTCGAAGGCGCGGGACATTCACGCCTGCATGAATGTCCTCCACAGCGAATATCACGACCTGGTGCCGGATACTATGGAGGAGCTTCTCTCCCTCCCCGGCGTCGGCCGCAAGAGCGCCAACCTGATTCTGGGCGATGTCTACGGAAAGCCCGCCATTGTCACGGACACGCACTGCATTCGTCTCTCAAACCTCATCGGTCTTGTCGACAACATAAAGGAGCCCGGAAAGGTGGAGAAGGCACTGCGCGAGATTGTGCCTCCCGAGGAGGGCAACCAGCTGTGTCACCGCTTCGTGGACCACGGAAGAGCGGTCTGCATCGCAAGGCACCCCCGGTGCGAGGCCTGCTGCCTTGCGGATATCTGCCGCTATTCCTTCACTATCAATGATTCAAAAGCGGCGTCAGCTCCCCCTGTGCGAAGATCGTGATGGACTGTGTCGCACGGGAAATGGCCGTATACAGCCGGTGCCTGGACAGCTCTCCCTCCGGATAATGCTCGGCATCCGCATCCGGCAGAATCACATGATCAAACTCCAATCCCTTCGCATACGCCAGCGTGATCAGAAGGCTTCCGCTCTTCGGAATGGATTCCTTGCTGCCGATGACAGGGGGCGCATCCTTCCCCAGAAGTGCCTGCACCCGATCCATACTCTTCTTATCGGCGCACACAACCGCTGTAATCCCCGGCTCCTTCTCCTGCCGCCTGATCTCCTCTCGAAGCCCTGTAAGCCACTCTTCCTTCTCTGCAAAGCTGTGAATCTCCGGTAGTGTTCCCGGCCGCTGTACCGACTGGGCCTGGAGCTTTTTCTCCTCCGGCAGGAGGCCTGCGAAGAGTGCTGTGATCTCCGGCGATGAGCGATAGCTGGTCTGCAGGGACAGCTCCGCCGTCTCTTTTCCCTTCTCCTTAAACATCTCATGGATTCTGGAAAATGATACATTCCCTTCGCGAATCGACTGAAATTCATCGCCCAGCAGCATGAATCTGGCATTCACAAAGTACCGGGCAAAGGTCATCAGCTGCGCCTCGGTATAATCCTGCACCTCATCGATGCAGACATACTGCGTTGTACGGTCACACTCTCCCGTCAGCGCCATGCGAAGGTAAAACCACTCAACAGAGGTAAGCTTCTTCTTGCCAAGGAGGCGCTGGCCGATGTGCTCGATGTTCAGCCAGCCGCACTCTTTGATCATCTTAAAGGCCCCGCCGTAGTTGTTCTGCAGACGATTTTCGTCCTTCTGGGAGAGCGGCGCCCCCTGCGAAATCTCTGCACTGTCAGCCCCGCTCCCGGCTCCCTGCGCATCCGCGGATTCCTCGCCGTCCTCGTCCTGCTCCTTGTGACGCAGTGCGTGCCGTGCTTCCTCTAAAAGCTCTTCGACCGTCACCTGAATCAGCCGCACGCCGGCAGGAATTCGGCCCTGGTTGCGGCCAAGGACCTCCAGGAGCTTCTCCGTCCCCAGAACCCGCTTTCCCTTCTGATCCACCGGAATCAGATCCTCTGCCTCAAAGACAAAGGACGGAAGGAGCTCGTCAATCTTCCGAAGGCTTTCTGCCGTCGTTTCCAGTCCGGGATCCGGAATCGGATCATGTACCATCCGCAGGAACTCAATCCATGTCAGCGTATTCGGATTCTGCTCGCCCATGTCCGGAAGAACGTTGTCGATATACTGTCGGAACACCGGATTTAAGGTGATCAGGCAGACATTCTCCGGGCGCAGCGTCTTGCGCTGGTGGTAGAACAGAAACGCAATACGCTGCAGAAGGACCGAGGTCTTTCCGCTCCCTGCAATACCGTTCACCAGGAGCACCGGAACATCCGGATAACGGATGACCGCATTCTGCTCCTTCTGAATGGTAACGGTGATGGCCTGCATCTTGTCGCTGTGCTGACGGGAAAGCGATGCGATCAGCATCGGATCTTCAATGGCAAGCTGCGTATCAAAATACGCCTTCAGCGTATCCTTTTCCAGATCGAACTGACGGCGAAGCTTCAAATCCACCGGGATCTTTCGTCCGTCCACCTCATAGGACGTGCGCCCGTTTTCCTGATTATAGTAGGTTTCCGCAATCGGGGACCGCCAGTCCACAATCAGCTGATCGTAGCCGTTCTCCGAGATGGCGCTGCGGCCGATGTAATAGTCCTCCGGCTCCTCCTCCGGATCAAACTGGAGCTGAACCCGTGCAAAATACGGTGCCTCCAGCAGCATCTTGATCTTCGTGAGCTTCTCTGTCATGGCGCCGGACTTAATATTATAGGTATCAATGTAGCGGTTCCATGTCTCAATCTCGCCGTAGCTCTCGGTCTGTACCTCATCATCCGCCGTGTCATAGCGAATGTTGGTCAGAATATCCGCCTTCTCCTCCACAGCCTTCTGATTCAGCTCCGCAATGCTCTCCTCGAGCTCCTGCTCCATATCCTGAAGCTTTGTATAGGTTGCGTGCAGGTGCTCCTGCTCCTTCTTAAATATATCCTGATTCATCGACGTATCGTGTTCCTTTCTGACCGTTCTGCTTTATTACCGTTCACGCGCTGGCCAGCGACAGGGATGGCCAGCCTCTGAACAATAGCTTAATTACACCACGGTGTCCATCTTGTCAAATCCCCTCTTCACAGAATCATCACACAAAAATCACAATCCCATGACATTTCAAACACATTCATCCTCTAGCATTCCATTGTAAATGTGTGGAGGCCATGCCCGGTATATTGATTTTCCGTAAACGGGGGCAGCAGAATCTTCCGGTTCTCCTGCGGGCAAGGTGCCAAAACACCACAACCATAAATCTGGAGGTATCTATTATGAAAAGCAAGACCCTACATCCCTTGTCCCGGGCAGGAGCTGTCCTTATGACATCCGCTCTGCTCGTATCCACGCCGCTCACGGCTCTTACCAGCATGGCAGCTCAGACCGACAGTACAGCCGTACAGACCGTCATTTCGTCCGGGCTCACCATGAGCACCGACTACCCCGGCATCTCCGTCAAAGCGGGTGACTCCATCAGCTTCTCCCTGGACTTCACCAATTCCGGCTCCGGAGAGATGACAACACTTTCCACCTCCAGTCTCCCGGACGGCTTTGAAGGATATTTTCAGGGCAACGGTCATACCGTTTCCAGCGTATATGTGAAAAACGGCGAAAATGACAGTCTCCTGACCTACACCGTCAATGTTCCGGAGACAGCCTCCGACGGCGAATATAAGATTACTCTGTATGCAAAGGGTGCCTCCAAGAGTGCTTCCCTGACGCTGACACTGAATGTCTCGGAACTGGATCTTGGTGCCAGCACCATGACCACCGATTATGAGGAGCAGGAGGGAACCAGCGGAACGTCGTTCAGCTTCTCCTCCACGATCAATAACAACTCCACCGAGGACCAGTCCTATGCAATGTCTGCAGAGGCTCCCGACGGCTGGAACGTAACCTACACCGCCTCCGACGGCTCCACCAGTGTCTCCGCCATTGACGTAGAGGGTGCCTCCAGCACGAACTTCACCATCAAGGTTGCGCCGGCAGCCGGTGCCGAAGCCGGGGACTACACCATTCCCATC
>CAVBQH010000145.1:0-6004 GCA_963597485.1 Acutalibacteraceae bacterium | reverse complement strand
GAGATTCTGCGTACGGAATTCACAGGGATGAAGAGGAAGTTCGGCGGCCGCCACAACTCCTGCCCGAACAGCTATGCCTTTCGGCATTTCTCGGCGGAGCTGGCCTCCCGCCTGGCGGAGCATTTTAAGGATCAGCCGAACATTGTGGCCTGGCATGTCAGCAATGAATACGGCGGAGCCTGCTACTGCGCGAACTGCGAGAATGCTTTCCGCGCCTGGCTGCGTGATAAATACGGTACCCTGGAGGCCGTAAACCACGCCTGGAACACTCATTTCTGGGGACATACCTTCTACGAATGGGACGAGATTGTGGCGCCGAACCTTTTAAGCGAGCACTTTGAGGAGCGAAGGAGCATGTTCCCCGGCATTACGCTGGATTATCGGCGCTTCATGTCGGACAGCATGCTGGACAATTTCCGCGCGGAATACGACGCGATCAAAACATGGATTCCGGATGCCAGCATCACCACGAATCTCATGGGGCTGTATCCCGGACTGGATTACCGGAAATGGGCGAAGTATCTGGATTTTGTCTCCTGGGACAATTATCCCTCGGCCGATGAGAAGGCGGCAGATATCGCGTTTAAGCACGATCTGATGCGAGGACTCAAGCGTGACCTTCCGTTCTGCCTGATGGAGCAGACCCCCAGTGTGTCGAACTGGCTGCCGAGCGCAACCCTAAAGCGCCCGGGCGAGATGCGGATGGTCAGCTACCAGGCGGCGGCCCACGGCGCCGATACGATTATGTTCTTCCAGATGCGGCAGAGTCCGGCCTCGTGTGAGAAATTCCACGGCGCCATCATCCAGCATGTGGGTAATACCCAGAACCGCGTGTTCCGGGAGTGCGCGCAGCTGGGAGCGGAGCTGCAGAAAATCAGCGGTGAAACGCTGGGCAGCATGGCGCAGCCGAAGGCTGCTATTTTGTATGACTGGGATAACCGGTGGGCGATCGAGGGATCGTCGGGACTCTCCCTTGATATTGAGTATCCGGAAGAGGTGATGCAGTATTACCGGCCGCTCTTTGACGCCAATATCGATGTGGATGTCGTTGGCATGGAGGAGGATCTGTCACGCTATCAGCTGGTGATCGCGCCGGAGCTATATATGGTAAAGCCGGGCGTGAAGGACTCTCTGGAGAGGTTTGTTGAGAGGGGCGGAACGCTGGTATTGTCCCTGTACTGCGGCATTACAGACGAGAATGACCGCGTTGTCTGCGGCGGATACCCGGGAGAGCTCCGGAGCCTTACGGGAATCTGGACAGAAGAGTTTGATGCGCTAAAGGACAAAGAGAACCGCTTTGTCTGGAACGGAAAAGAGTATCCGGCACGGTTTGCCTTTGCGATTTCCCACTGCGAAGGGGGAAAGAGCCTTGCGGAATATCAGAGTGACTTCTATGCGGGGACGCCGGTTCTGACGCGCAGCGAACATGGAAGCGGACTGGTTTACTATGTAGGAACCAGGTCTGATGAAGCGTTCTACCATGACTTTATGCAGATGATCTGTAAGGAAGCCGGAATTGTATCCTGCGCGGCGGAGCTCTCGGAGGAAGTTCCCGGGGGGATGGAGATCACAAAGCGCTGCGGCGAAAAGGGCGAGTTCTGGTTCTGCCTGAACCACCGGGAGGAAGATGTGCAGCTGGTGCCGCAGATCCCGGTTACGGATGTGATCACGGGACAGACCTACGCGGCAGGAGAGAGGCTTCTGTTTGCGGCGTATGATGTGAAGATTCTGAGTCGGTCCGATACTGCGATGGCGAGCAGCCCATTTTTTTCTTGAAGCAGCTGCTGAAATAATACTGGTTGCTGAAGCCGCACTGCAGGCAGATGTCCTTCAAGGGAAGATCGGTGTCCCTAAGGAGCTGGCAGGCGTGCGAAATCCTCTTCTCGGAGATGGTATCCCCGATGTTGACACCGGTAATTTTCTTGTAGAGGGCAGAGAGATACGCATTGCTGACGCCGATGTAGCGGGACAAATCGCTTAATCCCAGATTGTTGTCACTGTAATTCTGATCAATGAAATCCTGGACTTTTTTACAGAGCTGCGTATGGTAGCTTTCTGTAGAAAAGTCCATTTTCTGTCTGACGCGCAGGCAGAAATTCTCCAGCCAGCTGCGGAGCTGCTCATAGCTGGTGAAGGAGTCGCTGCGGCTGTAGAGCGTGGTGATCTCAGCCTCCAGATCAGAGGAATCGATATTGGTCTCGTACAGAAATTTTAAGATGGTTCCGACCAGCGAATAGATGCGGATGAAAATTATCCGTTCCAATGCTGTTTCCTGGAGGAGCCGCTGAAAATAATCCGTCAGCCAGGCAGAGATCTGCTCCTCGGTGCCGGAGCCGATCAGCCGCAGAAGCGTGTCGTCACGGCAGTCAGCGGCACCCGTTAGGGCAAAGGCGTGCTTCTCCGTATCGTTGGCATCGAAAATGTTATCGTGCGGAAAGCAGAATTTGTACTTGATGGCATTGGCGGCATTTTCCCAGGCAGCGCGCAGATTCCAGAAGCTGTCCTGGATGACGCCGATGCCGATGTTGACATCGATGAGGAGCTGCCCGGAGGCGGAGAAAATGCTGTCTGCAAATTTGCGGATTACCGTGAGAAAATGCTCCGTTGCATGCGTGTTCTGACCGATGCAGCAAATAATCTCGCTGTAGCGATAGAAGGAATAGGTCCAGTCGAACATACTGCCGTACTGACGGACGTATTCCATCATTCGAAGGACATCCATTTGGTACCGGACAATACCGTAGTGCGTTTCGATGTCTGTACAGTTGGTGATTTCGACCTTCAGAACGTTATAGTAATGATAGTTCGTTGGAATCTGCAGATAGTTTGTGTATTCCAGGAGCGTTTCCTCAGCACTGGAACCGGAATAGGCCAGCAAATCCTCAAAGAATTTCTGCGTCATGAGGGGACGGCTTTTCTCGATCAGCTCCCGGTTGGCGGCTTCCTCCTCCAGAAGGGCGATGGCATTGCGGATTTTCTCGGTCAGGTATGCGTAGTTGATGGGCTTTTCAATATAATCGAATACACCGATCTGAATGGCACGCTTGGCGTATTCAAATTTGTCATAGGCGCTGATCAGTATAATTTTGACATCGGGAACAATTTCGAGAGCCTTCTGGCACATGGCAATGCCGTCAATTCCCGGCATATCGATGTCGGAGATGATAATGTCCGGTTTCATGTCTTTTATTTTCTCGATGGCGGTATAGCCGTCGTAGGCGCTCTCGACTGCAGCCTGTAACGTTTCCCATTGAATGTTTTCCAGGATTCCCTCGACGGAAACCGGGTTGTCATCGACCAGTATGATTTTTCTCATCATGTCCGATACCTCTTTTTACGTTTCTTCAAAGCTGTCAATCTGCGCAAAGCGGATCACTACCAGCGTACCGCCCTCAGGGGCCGGATCAATCCAGATGCTGCCGTTTCCGTAGGAGGGGCTGGAGATCCGGCTTGCAACGCTGCCGATGCCAAAATGCTTTTCCGTATTCACCGTATGCTGCTCCAGCATCGAGTGCAGCTCAGCAAGCTTTTCGCCGGAAATGCCGGCACCGTTGTCACGGATGGAAATCTGCACCATATCCTCATCGTATTCGACGGTTACGGTAATGCAAATACTGTTGATCGCGGCACTGTAGCCGTAATGAATGGAGTTTTCCAGAAAAGGCTGCAGCGTAAATTTGCAGATGTAAAAATTCTCAATACCGTCCTCGAGGTTGAATTCCCAGCGAAGAGAATTGCTGTGGCAGATCTGTTCAAGCTGAAGGTAGAGCCTGGAAATCTGTATCTCATCCTTTATGGGGATCATCTCCTGGGATTTGTGCAGCGTCATGCGGTAGAACTGCGTCAGATCATCAATCATCTGATTGGCATCCTCTGTCCGCCCAAGGCTGTTGCAGGTGCGGATGTTGCCGAGAATGTTATAGAGAAAATGCGGATTGATCTGGGACTGCAGCAATTGATAACGCAGCTTTTCTTTAGAAAGTGACATTTCAATGAGAGCCTGTGTACTGCTGTTGATAGACTCGCCCATAGCCAGGAAGGCATGTCCCAATCGATCGAATTCGTCGTATCGGGACGGGGATTGTGTCTGGATCAGTCTGCTCTTCGTATCATCCGGGACCGGAGAGCCCGGGACATAGCTGTTCATGGCATCCGTCAGATGATTCAGACGTCTGGTGAGAGTTTTCGAGAGAAGCTGTGTGACCAGCAGAACGCACCCAAGTGCCAGGAGGAAAACGGCGAACAAAGACAGCACAGTACCGCGCAGGGCGGAGAAGACGTACTGCAGGGGAATTGCTGCGACCTGGTACCAGCCGTTGCTGAGGGATTGCACGTGGTAGTAGATGCTGCCGGAGAGCCAGGTGCCCTCCTGCGCGTGCGCGATCAGCACGGAGATTTCGTCTGCTGAAAGGGACGTTCCTATCTGATGAGTGTCGGAGTGGGCAAGGATCCTCCCCTCCGAATTTATCAGGAAGCCGGTGATGTCTGTTCCGTCATAGGAGGAACCGATCATACTGCTGAGCTCCTCCGGCTTCAGCAGTATGACAAAGGACGGAGAGAATGCGCCTTGTTCCTGCTCCTGATTGATGCGGGCACATCCGATGAGATTTCGGTAAGGCGCATCGCCGAACAAAATGGCGGGGAGAGTCAGTTCCTCCTGCAAGAACCAGATGGAGGAGGTCCCGCGGTGTGAGGAAAGCGAAGAGGAGAAGCTGTAATTCTCAAGCTGCTCCGCGGGGAAATAGTATACTCCCTCGGCGGCAGCGGTACTGTCATCGGGCAGATAAATCAGAATATGCAGAAAATCGAAGGTATCGATATACATGCTGACCGTACTCCGCGCGTTGATAAGAGTATCAATGGAGTCGGTGGTATCGCTGCTGCGGCCGATGGAATAAACATTGTACTGTATGGAGTTTGCAACCGTTTCAACCTGCTGAATGCGTGCTTCCAGCTGTTCATTCAGGCTTTTGTCCGTGCGGACGGCATTCTGCAGCGTCTCGCGCAGGGCCAGGCGATAGACGAAGCGATAGGAAAGATATCCCATAAAGGAAAGCGGTATGAGAGAGCAGACGAGAATGGCCAGAAATAAGTGTCCGCGATAGCTTCTTAACCAGCGCCGAAGGCGATGCACAATGTTGTTCATGTTGCTCCTGTAATCCACTGAATACACCATCAAAAGTTCCAATGTTATTCTGACAAAACAAAAGCCACTTCTCAATACCATGTCAAATGGTTGTAAAATTTTTATAAACGTATCTAAAAATATCACATTCTGCACAATTGTGCACTTTGGTACCCTTTGAGCAACAGGAAATCACCGGATAGAAGCGGGAAGCGCCGTCTATCCGGAAACACATCGGAGAATTACCTTGCGGGATTCTCCCAGTGCAGCCGCAGGCAAGGCTGCGGCACAGGAAGGAAGGGGAACATGAAAAAGAGAGTTTTGAGTTTGCTTATGGCAGGAGTAATGACGACGGCGATGCTGGCCGGGTGCGGTGCCTCCGGAGCAACGGATGCATCCGGCAGCGAGGGGACGTCTGCTGAGACAGCAGGGAGCGCATCGGAAACGACGGCATCGAATGGCGAATATGACCTGACACTGTATTCCATTATGACGACAGACCCGGATTTTGATACATGGCTGGCTGACGTAGAGGCAGGAACCGGTCTGAAGATCAATGTCATTGCAGCACCTACGGATTCCGATACCCGCCAGCAGAAGGTGACGACCATGCTCTCCACCGGCGACAGCTCCGTGGATATTCTGGAAATCAACGATGAAATGGCAACGACCTTTAAGAATTCCGGTTGGCTGGAGCCTTTGAACGATACCGTGATGACGGAGGAGGTGGCCGGCAAATTTGCAGAAGGCTATGTGAGTCAGATGATCACCTCTGCAAGCGGCGATATTGTCGGCGTGCCGGGCTATACAGGCTATCTGGCGTTCTGGGTAAACCAGGAAATCATGGATGAAGTGGGAATCGATTCGATTGATACCAAG
>CAVBQH010000144.1:0-6065 GCA_963597485.1 Acutalibacteraceae bacterium | reverse complement strand
ACCCTCAGAAAAAAGTTCTGCGTTATTAGGCCAGTTATTTTGCAAACGATGTACTCGAAACGGAGTTTAGAAAAATAGAAATGCCATGAGACCTAGGAAAAACGTTAGCTTGAAAACAATTGCAGATGCTGCCGGCGTCAGCGTAGTCAGTGTTTCGAACGCGTTGTCAGGACGGGCCGGCGTGAGCCCGGAGCTCCGCAAAACCATCTGCGACATGGCGGCGGAAATGGGATATCAGCATAAGACAGAGGAGCGTTCTGCAGAGCCAATGGTATCCAGAAGGATCGCCATTCTGACCAATCGCTCCTCGATGCGTACCGGCGGCGGAAGGTGGGCGCAGTATACAACGGCAGCGGAACGGATCCTGAAGGAGAGCGGCAGCACAGTCAGCATTGACCGAATGCTGAGCGAAACGGAAGGAATCCTGCTGGTGGGCTCGTGGAACACCGAGGATATTGTCCGGCTAAGGGACCAGTATGCGCTGCCCTTCGCTGTGATCGGAAGCTGGAATATTTATATTCCGGGTGACTATATTGTGTCGGATGCATACCATGGCATTTTTGATGCCGTTGACCGCTTGTACCGGGAAGGGGAGCCTCGTCCCGGCATGGTGATGTATGATTCGAAGAAGGAGCTGCGCGACTACGAATACGGCTTGTGGTGCGGCTTATCGGAGTTCTATGAGATGCCGGTCGACGAACGCCGGAATGTATTCCACTCCGCACAGGAGGCACTGAAGTCAGAATGCGAGACGTTTTTTGTCTTTTCACAGGAGGAGGCCGCTTTTCTGGAGGAAAAGGGAAAACGGGTCATTGGCTGCCGGGAGGATGCGGGAACGCAGGAATATGTCCTTCCGGACAAAGAGAGAATGGCACAGGAGGCCATCCGGGTTCTGATGCGCCGGATCAGCCAGCGCGATGAGGCGGAGGGAGTACGGTATGTTCAGGAAATCTGTCAGGTTAAGTGATATTGCGGAACAAGCCGGTGTCAGCACGGTAACTGTGTCGAATGCGCTGGCGGGCCGAAAGGGCGTCAGCGAGGAGCTGCGCAGCAGGATTTTTGAGACGGCAAGAGAGTGCGGCTACGACTTATCTCGCTATGAACGCAAAAAAAAGCAGCAGGAGACCATCGGGATTCTGGTGTCGAGCAGATATATCCGGGTTGGCCTGTCCTTCTACTGGGAAATGTATCAGAAGGTGGCATTCTGCCTCTCACAAAACGGCATGTATTCCACCCTTGAAATTCTGTCGGAGGAGGAAGAAGATGCAGATAAGCCGGCGATGCCGCGCTGTCTGGAATCCGGAAAGGCAGATCAGCTGATTGTCATTGGCAAGCTGCATAAGTCGTATCTGGACCGGCTGATGCAAAAGGCCCAGGACCGAACCGTTTTGCTGGATTTCCGAGATCCGGATTACAACTGCAGCGCAGTGCTGTCCAACAATTGCACCGGAATGTACCGTGCAACGCAGTATCTGATTGATCACGGACACCATGCCATTGGATTTTTGGGGACACCGCAGACCTCCCGCAACATTCGCGACCGGTTCTATGGCTACATGAAGTGTATGGATGATAATGCTCTGCCGATTCATTCGGAATGGATCATCGCCGACCGCAATCCGGAGAACGAGAATGAAACAGGCGTAAACCTTCCGGAAGCGCTGCCGAGCGCCTTTGCCTGCAGCAGTGACTTTGGAGCGGCAATCCTGATGGAGGGACTGCTGGAAAGGGGCATTCGTGTGCCGGAGGATCTTTCACTGGCTTCCTACGATGATTACATGGGCGGGGATACGCTGCGTCAGAAGCTGACCACCTTCCATGTGGATATGGAACGCATGGCAGAAAACGCTGTGCAAATGCTTCAGCAGGGGAATACGCAGCAGCAAAGGGCAAGAGCCATCTATGTGGACAGCGTTTTGGTAGAACGGGAGAGTGTCCGGCAAACGGAAGAAATTGTGCAGCCGCAGGCAAATTGCGGTATAGAGAGATAGCTATGTCGAAAAATGTTACGCTGGAGGACATTGCCGCAAAGGTGGGAGTCAGTATAGTGACTGTGTCCAAGGCACTGAGCGGTCAGAAGGGAGTCGGAGAGGCTACCAGGGATCTGATTTGCAAAGCAGCAAAGGAGATGGGGTACCTTCGCAATAAAGATGTTGACGGCGCCGGATTGGATTATACGATTGGCGTTGTGACAGCAGCCCGTTATCTTGCGGATCGCATGTCCATGTATTGGACGGTATATCGGGATCTTTCTATGCTGCTGGCCGGAAAAGGGTGTTTTTGCCTTTTGGAGATTGTATCGGAGGAGGCAGAGCAAGCGGGCGACTTACCCGGCCTTCTGACGGAAAAGCATCTGGACGGGCTGTTCATTCTCGGATCCATGGAGCGCGCGTATACGCAGCAGCTGGAGGCGGCAGCAGATGTGGTGGTGTCCTATATTGATACGGTTTCTCCGTCGGATGATTATGACTGCGTAGTATCCAATAATTTTCGCGGCGGCTACCAGATGGTGGAGCACCTTCTGAATCTGGGGCATCGGCGCATTGGCTTTGTGGGAACGCTTCTTACTACGGACAGTATTGATGACCGCTATCTTGGCGGTATGAAGGCGTTGATGGAGCACGGACTTTCGTATGAGCCGGGATGGATTGTCAATGACAGAGATCCGGTGACCGGCGAGCTGTATGAGAGCGGACTGGCGCTGCCGCAGCGGGAAATGCCGACGGCCTTTTTCTGCAGCAGTGATCGAACCGGGCAGCTGCTGCTGCGGGAGCTGGAGCGGATGAATGTAAGAGTCCCGGAGGATGTCTCTTTGGTTGGATTCGACAATTATGAGGAGATCGGCCGCGGAGAACCATTCCTGACAACCTACGATGTTAACCGCAAAGAGATGGTCGCACAGGCGGTCAGGCAGATGCTGCGCCGGATCAGCGGCAAGGAGAGGCATCCTGGCGTTACATTGGTACAGGGACGATGCGTGCTGCGCGGCAGCGCAAGGCAAATCGGAGAGCCGGTTCCGTACGGCCGGAAGAAATCGCCGCGGCCGGGGAAGTGATGTGGGCGGAACTCTCCGCCGGGATCTGCCGCTTTTCCGCCTTTGAGCAGTGACCTGGCTCAAAATGTGACAGAAGATCTTCCGGCCAGGTGGTTACAAATCTGAATAATTTGATTATAATGACAGGGTGTCCATTCTTTAGAGAAAGGAGGCCCTTTTGTTGTGAAAAGAAAAGACAGAAGAATGAACCGGATAAAGACTGCCTTACTGGGAACTTTTATGCTGGCGCTGACAGGATGCAGCTCCATGAAGTTCCTGGCGTCCGGCAAGGAATTCCGGAAGATCTGTGAGGATAACGGCCTCCGGGTGCAGGATACGGCAGAGACGGTGAAGACGGCAGGGGGATACAAGAATCTGTCGGATGCCTATATCGCTACCACAGAGGATGGATTGGTTTCCGTTTGCTATGTGCGGTTCACAGATCAGAAGGAGGCGCAGGGCTACTATGACTCTGTGGCTGATCAGATGGACGGCAGTGAGTATACAGGCCCCAATTATCAGGCAGAGGTAGAGGTTGTGGAGGATACCTGCAGAGAAATCTATATGGAATCCGGCCGGATTATCTACGCGGAGGGGGATGCCTCGACAATTGGTGCCATTGAGAAGCAGCTCATAGGGACCTGGGCACAGGACCCTGTCAAAAAAACGGTTGCCCCGGCCAAGTGAGGTCACGTAACAAATGAATCACAAGGTGAAGCTGACAGACCAGTTCTGGAGAAATTATCAAAAGCTGGTCAGGAAGGAAATGATTCCCTATCAGTGGGCGGTTTTAAGTGACGCCATTGACATCAACATTGAGAGGGAACGAAACGATGATTCCATTCCGAATGCCAAGAGCCACGCAGTAGAGAATTTCCGAATTGCCGCAGGGCGTGCAGAGGGGGAGCATTATGGATGGGTCTTCCAGGACAGCGATGTGTATAAATGGCTGGAGGCTGTTGCGTATTCGCTGAACAACGAACCGGATGAGAAACTCCAAAGCCTTGCTGATGATGTGGTGGATCTGATCGCAGCGGCGCAGGAGCCGGACGGATATCTGGATACGTATTTTACCATTAAGGCGCCCGAGCGGCGTTATAAGCGCCTGCGGGAAAGCCATGAGCTATACTGTGCGGGACATTTTATGGAGGCGGCGGTTGCCTACCATGCCGCAACCGGGAATGAAAAGGTACTGCAGACGGCTGCGAAGCTGGCGGACTGTATTGACCGCAGCTTTGGACCTGAGGACGGCAAGATTCACGGAAGTGATGGCCATGAAGAGGTCGAAATCGGCCTGGTACGTCTGTATGAGGCGACCGGAGAGCCGCGCTATCTGAAGCTTGCCGAATATTTTATTGAGATTCGCGGAAAAGACCCGGAATTCTTTGCCAGGCAGGTGGCAGAAGAAGGAGATAAGGAACCGGTGATCGTGGGGATGGACGCACTGCCGCCTTCCTACTACCAGGCCGATGTTCCGCCGGTTGAGCGGACAACGGCAGACGGACACGCGGTACGTGTGGTCTATCTGTGCACGGGCATGGCCGCCATTGCAGCAAGAACCGGCAACGAGGAGATGCTGGCTGCGTGCCGTCGTCTGTGGCGCAACATCGTTGATAAACGGATGTATATTACGGGTGGTATCGGCTCTACCTACCGGGGGGAGGCCTTTACGCTGGATTACGATCTGCCCAACGATACAATGTATTGTGAGACCTGTGCCTCCATCGGACTGGTGTTTTTCGCACGGCAGATGCTGCTGTGTGATTCCTGCGGGGAATATGCGGATGTCATGGAGCGCGCGCTTTACAACACCGTTCTGGCTGGAATGGCACTGGATGGCAAGCATTTCTTCTACGTCAATCCGCTGGAAACGGATCCGCTCAAGTCGCAGATGGATCCGAATAAGAGCCATGTGAAGTGCGTTCGGCCGGCCTGGCTTGGATGTGCCTGCTGCCCGCCGAATCTGGCAAGACTTTTAACCTCGGTGGAGGATTACATTTACACGGTGAAAGAGGACACTGTGCTGGTGAATCTGTTCATGGAATCCTCCGTAACCGTTGGCGGCAGGACTGTTTCGCTGAGCGCGGACTATCCCAAGGATGGCAGGATTACCATTCAGATCAGCGAAGGAAGCGAAGAGGACATTAAACGCATTGGCGTGCGTATCCCGGGTTGGGCAGAGAGCTATACGGCGTATGTTAATGGAAACCGCTGTAGCCGGCTGCCGGAGGATGGCTATCTTTATCTGGAGCTGGGGACAGAGGCTGCCGAGATTACATTGGAGCTTCCGATGGAGATTCAGCGGTGGAGAGCCAATCCGCTGGTGTCGGAGGACCTCGGGAAGGTTGCCGTTTCCAGAGGACCGGTTGTGTATTGCCTTGAGGCGGCGGATAACGGCGAACATCTGCACCTTCTGTCACAGGATCCGAAAGCAGAGCTGGAGTATACGCAGAGCCAGATCCTGGGTGGTATCGGTGTTATAACCGGTATGGGAACGCGGAAGATGCTCCCTAGGCAAAAGGCTCCGCTGTATCAAAGAGAGCTTGGCTATGAGATTCAGCCGCAGAAGCTTACGTATATTCCGTACTATGCATGGGCGAACCGCGGGGAATCGGAGATGAGTGTCTGGATTCGCGAGGAAACGATGTAGGGTAGATACCAGGACTTCAAGGGGCACCTTGAGGGCCTGGTATTTTTAACTGCAAAAAACCTGCATCAACAGGAACTTCTACAAGAAGTACCCATTGATGCAGGCTTTTTTGTAGTGGGACGGACGGGGCTCGAACCCGTGACCTCTCGCGTGTGAGGCGAACGCTCTCCCGGCTGAGCTACCGTCCCATTCTCGTCAGCGCTATGCTATGCCGCGCCGCGAACAAAAGCTATTATATACCAATCTTTCTGAAATGCATATACCTTTTTGTGGCGAAACCACAACAACTGTACTAAAATGAGCAATACAGTGAGTAAGTAAATGTATATCTGTTCAGCACCTGCCACATTTCAACGTGAATTGACTGCTTGCAGGCAAATT
>CAVBQH010000143.1:0-6117 GCA_963597485.1 Acutalibacteraceae bacterium | reverse complement strand
ACAGCAGCCGGAAGCCACTCATCACAGGCAGTCTCAAACGGCAGTCCTCCGGACATAAACACCGTTCCGGACGGAAGGCTGACCTCCTGCAGATGTCCTACCGCAGAGGCTTCTGCCATCACCCTGGCAGGCGTTCTCACAAACGGACGAATCCCAGCCATACGGAAGAACTGCCGGTAATGCGCTTCCCCCAGCTGCTGCATAAAATATTGCTGGTTTTCCTGCAGGAACGTAAACAGCTCCAGAAATGTGATTCCGGGATCATGATAGTTGTAATCCGTCCAGTCCGGATATATCCCGGAAATCCTGCTGCGATATTCTTCTATTAGATTTTCAAATGAATCACTGTCGAGTATCAGTTCCGGCAGCATAGCCTACCTCCGGTTATCTTACATCCCTCTGCTGTTCTTTCGTTCCATCCGGAACTGGTGAATACCGCCTACCGGCAGTACAAAGGGCATATTCCTTATCTCATCATAGCTTACTGCCGGGCTGCCGGTCCGGCTGACAATCCTTGTAAATACCGTACACCGGCGCAGGCTCTCCACATATTCGCTGGAGCGAATCAGTGCCTCCAGCTGCGAACGCTCCGGAAGCTGTCCTATCTCCCATCCGCCGCCGTTGAAATTGCCGGAAACCGGATCAAGGAACCGTGTCAGCCTGTCCTGCAGATCCTTCTGGATACGGAACATCCTCTGATAATCGGTGATTACGGCCTCCACATGCAGTTCGATCTCTACCAGCTCCGCACGCCGGATATGAAAGCGCTCACTTCCTGCATAGGCTGCAGGGAGCTTATCCTGGAACCATTGATACAGGCGGCTCTTCAGCCGCTCAAAGCCGGCACCGCGGTCATTATAGTCATCCGTGAGAATCACCAGCGTCACCTCGCCGGGGGCTTCGCTGCCGGCGGCATCCACGCCGGTCAGGCATTTGACCCTGCGAATGGATGCTTCCTTGTTAACAGCCAGTTCTTCAAAATCCGATTCTGTTACAGCCCGGAAGCGATGCTTACTCTCCGCGGCAGCCCGCCGGATGGCCTGCGCCGCGGTCTCCCGGTCATACCCGCCGGTCATAGGAAGCGGGTTGGTTACACTGCTCACATAGCCTTCGGCAAGCTCCAGCGCCGTCACAGAGCCCGGCGCAAGGTTACTCCTTCGCCCTCCGCCAATGGAGTAGACCGCATGAATTCCGTCCACTACACCGGGAGCCGGAACCTTTCCTGCCGCTCCGCCGCCGAAGGATAGAATTCCTTCATTTTCATCCAACATATAGACGCGTTCTCCGGGACCGTGGCGCTGAATGTTATCCGTCTGCTCCCAGCGGATCCACGCATAGCTTTGTCCTCCGGTTTCATCCAGCACCTGCTCATATCGGTTCTCCCGCGTAAGCGTGCGGATCTCTTCACTGCTGAGACGTTCATCTTCCCGCACCCAGAGCTCCAGCTTGTGGATGTTGCGGTTCAGCAGCTGAATCGTAGCGTCCGTCTCCCAGTTCTCCATCGTCCAGTACTCACTCAGACCGTGCCGGAGCGTCACCGCACGGGCACCGTTTAGATACCATCCGCGAATATACGGCATCTCTCTTCGGTGCGGCGTATTCTCGGTCTGCACGGCACGGATCCAGTACAGCGGCTCCTCCTGTCCGAATATTTGCAGGGGAGCTGCATCCGGAATACCGCTGAACGTTAGCAGCCCCGTCATCCGAAAATCCTCCGTGCCGTCCAGCGGCATCAATGGCGCCCATCCGGATCTGCGGTAATACTCCCAGTGGATATCCGGCTGGATCTCCTGCATAGTCTGCTCGGTTTCCCAGAGAATGCGGATCGGTCCCTCTGTAAATGTCTTCTTAAATCCCATCCACAGCGCCGGACGGTTGTCCTCTGCGCCCTTGAGCGGAACCAGCTTTCGGCCCTCCAGCCTCTCTCTTCGGACACTGACAAGCGTCTCCTCGAGATGATTGCTGGCGGTCATGTACTCCGGCTCCAGTCCCTCTCCTGCATATTTCCAGGTGAACCTAACATCCGAAACCACGGGCGTAACATAGTAGCCATAATTTTTATATGCGTTGTTCACCTTGAGGATCCGCGCCCGAATATAGTAGTTCTCTGCGGAACCGGCCAGCACCGGCACCAGGTCCTGCGGACAGGTAAATGTAACCTTCCGCAGCTGTCTGTCTGCTCCCCGGGCTGCGCTGAATGCGTCCACGTACTCATGGCTTTTAAAAAGCCTGGCCCAACCGCTGCCATTATAATATTCCCAGATAACCTCCTCGATGGTGATGTCGTACTCTTTTTTCTGGGTGAACTGGTCCTTGGGCATGACAAGCTTCCATTCAAATCCATCGTCCTCATCGGGATCCCGGATGGGTATTCTGATAAACTCCTCCTGAAAGCTCAGCTCAATGACAGCTCCCTTCTTGCTCAGAGCATCCTCCGCGCCAAAATATACATCATCGTAAATCGAAAACCGCTCTCCGAAGGGCATGAATGGTTCCTCCGGCGGCTGGTCCGTTCCGGCACCGAAAACTCCATCCGGGGAGGAGCCGGCGCATCCGGCAGACATGGCGATCCGCGCGGGTGATAAATCTTCCAGTCCTCGTATATCGAGAACCTCACAGCAAAGCCACCTGGTAAGGATTCCGAAATGCTCAGTTTCAGCCCAGGGAGGTTCCCCTATCTGCTTGCGAATCCAAAGCGTTCCGTTCTGATATCGGACATCCGTCAGATATTCTCCGCCCTCTTCTTCTCCGGTCTCATAATAAAATCTCGCAGCTCCCGGATCTGCCAGCCGACTGACCGTTTCCTCCGGAAGGAGCGTTCCATGCTCATCGTAAAAGCGAAGACCAATGATCCCGTGGCCGTTTAAATGCAAAAGAAACGGATGGCTGATGCGGAAAAGATGCCTCTCCAGATTCTCCGCAGACATGCCGAACAGTGAAAATCCCTGTTGCTCCTCTTCCTCATCCGGCTGATACAAAAGACCGATATAGTCCTTTGATCCCCTTGTTTCATAAACGGCCGCCAGTGTATCCTGCACCACCAGAACATCATCCTTCAGCTCCACCGGCACCGGCTCTCCGCTTTCGTCTGCCGTGTCGCCTCGAAGGGGTGTTCCTTCTTGAAGAAACGAACTCCCCGCACCGTCGCCGGAAAGTCCGAACACTACAAACCCTTCTGCCGGAGCGGCGCTCTTCATGGACGTATTCAGACAGTTAAAGTAGTCAATCTTCAGTTTGTCAGGCAGCATTCCATACTTACGATCAAGGCGCTCCTGCATTCCGGAATAGACCGTAGCCAGTGCAGTTCCGATATCGGGAAGCTGCTTCGAAAAACGCCACTCAGGGGTATAGGAATGTGCCTTTTCCTGAAGTTCCTTCATGATTTCTTCGGAAGATCTCTGTTTTATCTTTTTCATATACCTCCTCCGGTGACTTCAACAGGCTCTTCGACAATTCATAACTGCTTAGATGTCCTCTGCCAGTCCTTCGCTGATGTAGAACGGGTAAACCAGGTTATATGGATTGTTGGTGGTTCGCACCACATAACTGATCTCGATATCCAGCCTTCCTGCGTCTGCTCTGCTGGCCTGTACCTCTATGTTGCGTATACGGGGTTCCCACAGAACCAGCGCCTCCTTCACCGTTTCCTCGATTCTGGAAAGCGTCTCATAGTCCATGTTGTCAAACGCGTAATCATGGATCGAGCAGCCGAATTCCGGCCGCATAACCCGTTCTCCTTTTCTGGTCATAATGATCAGATAGATTGCCTGCCGGATGTCCTCCTCGTAGGCAGCCGTGCGCATTTCGCCCGTGACAGGATCCACGCTCGGCGGAAAGGCAAAGCCTCTTCCCAGGAATTCGCTGTTTTGTGAATATGTCATACGATCTCCTTCTGACAATCCGGAAAGTGCTGGTTGAACCGCATTTTCCTTAGTTACCCTTAATTGATCTTGACGAGGGTGCCCTTAACCTCTGTGATTCCACCGGACTCAAGCTTCATGGCAGCATCCGCCTTGGCCTGAATCTGACTGCCCCGAATCTGTGTGCTCTGGCCCTTCAGCTTCAGGCTCTGGGAGGCATCTGCATCGATTGATGATGACTTCATGGCAATCTTACTGCCATCCATAACGACACTGGTGCTGCCCACCTTCAATGAAATCTTCTTGTCCGCTTTAACTTCAATTTCACCCTTTTTACTGTCAATGACCACCAGATTTTTGCTTTCCTTATCCCTTAGGCGGATGAGCTTTTCCTCATCCTCCAGCGAGACGGTAAGTTCACCCGGCGTTGTAACGGTGATCTTCTGCTTGTTTTCCTCATCCGAGAAACGGATCTCATTCCCTCCCTTGGTACGAATCACCTTGATCAGATTTTTCTCATTCACTGCGTTCTCCGGACGGTTTACGTCCTTACACCACAGTGTTCCCAGCACCACCGGACAATCCAGTCTGCCGTTCATAAAGCCGACCACCACTTCCGTACCGATCTCCGGCAGCATATACACACCGGCCTTATCCGCAACATACGGCGTCATCACCGGAAGCCACCCGGTCAAAAGAAGACCCTTTTCTCCGATATAATATTCAACCTTCACCTTGCCAGGCTGTTCTTCGCTGTAATTGTCCCTGACGGTACCGGAAACCAGTCCCAGATTCAGGGAACCTCCTGCCCAGCTGTCCGCCGTGCGGAACATCTCTTCAAACATCCGGACTCTCCCTTACGCTTTATTCCCAGCCTTCGGTATCCACGACGGTACGAAATCCGTCCTCGTCAAAGGTATGGGTTACACGGGTGATGTAATACTTTTTATTTGCTTTGCTGTCCAGCCGATCGATTGCAATAAACCGCCCCGGTATCAGCTCCGGAAGCCCTATGCAGCTGATCTGTGCCCTCTGGCTTGCAGCAAGAGCCCGCCTCGCCAGCGCCTTGGCGTGGGCAGTGCACACGGATGCGCTGCTGCAGGACGGATCGGATACAAACCATTGCCCAGGTCCTCCCAAAGGATCGGAAATGTCTCCCGTGGTCGTGGCGGCTGCTTCTCCGGAAACTGCTTCCCGCGCCGCAGGGTCAAAACCCAGGACCTGAAAGTTTGTGTTTTTGTATTCTGTGTCTGCAACCAGGCTCACCAGTCCGCCGCCCGGACGCAGCGTAATAACCGGAGAGGAAACGCTCGCAGGTTCGCGGAAATAGATCGTGTCCACCGCAACGAAAAACTCTCTGTTTACTCGGCCGTTTCCGATCAGATCCGTGCGGATAAAATCGTAATCCGAGCTGTTCTGCCAGAGCAATCCGTCGGTAAGGTTCTCATCCGTTGCATCCACCGACGCACTTCCAAGCTTCGCGTAGCGCCTTAGAATCTCGGAGACCGCGTCGCTGTAATTCGTGACTTTGTATTCCCTGGCATGGACATTGTCTGTCATCATCAGTCTCCGCACGTCCAGTGCGATGAATTCCATGGAATACCCATCCTCCGCAGAAGCGCGGGTACGGATATTCGCAAGATATCCATGGAATACCTTCTGCAGGGACGACTGATACCCAAGGCTTAGCTCCACCGTCTTCCCCGGCACTGCAGCATCCTTAACAGCGCTGTAGAATGTGCCGTTTTTCTCATCGTAACAGTCCGAGAACTCAACACGAACGCTGGATGCGCCGTCCAGTGCCAGTACAGCCTCCACGCGTGAAACCGCTATACTGGCCTTGGTCAGGTCCGTCCCTCCCACTGTAAAGGAGGCGGTGGGCACACGAAAATATTTATATTGTGTCTGCAGCTTTTCAAAATCCCATACTGCAGTCATCAGATCTGCCATCCAATACCTCTTTTAATTCTCAAGTGCGGGTACTTTGATCACCTGTCCGGGACGGACATCCAGAGGATTCATTATGTTATTCGCCTTTGCAATAATCCTCCACTTCTCGCAGTCATCGTACTCTTCATACGCGACACTCCACAGGCTCATTCCCTCCACCAGGACTCTTGTCTTCGTACGGTCCGGAGACTCAAAGGGGTTCTCTCTTGCCGTGGCCGCCGGATCCGTTTCTTCGGTGATCGACAGACGCACCGTAGCGCGGATCGGCTTTCCCTCCATGGAGAACATCGTATATTCGACGCTGTAC
>CAVBQH010000142.1:0-6133 GCA_963597485.1 Acutalibacteraceae bacterium | reverse complement strand
CGTCTCTTCTGGAGACTCCTCATTGTCTAAAATAGCATTCAACAGCCAGGACGGCCCAAAATAAGCAAATACCTGCGTTCGGCCGGACATACCCTCGAGCCATGTCTTGCTCCAGAGCTCATCGGCCGTGGTTTCTTCATTTTCTATGAGCTCTCTGGAATCCTTCGCCCACTGCAGAACATTCGCATCAACAGCGATTTTCCCATCTTCCACCCAGGAATGCTCTGCATTGCCCGCATACACGCGATAGGTATCATTTACTGTTGCTGTAACGTGATATCCGGCCGCCTTAACCGCATCTGCCGTCTGCTTGAAGACTTCCCAGTCCTGTACAGCCTCCTGTACCTTTTCCGGATCATCATCACCGAGCGCCTTCAATGCCACCTTCCGATTGTAAATCATTCCGCCGGAAAAAGCCTGCCAGGAAGCACCGCGCAGGTCGCCGTTTGCATCGGTCACCACTTCCTTTGTATATGAGTACTGTTCCGAAAGATCGTCATCCGTAATCCCCAGATCCGACAGACGCATGGCAAATCCTGTATCCGCATCCGTATATTTAGCTGCATCCTCTGCCTCCACCAGAAAAATGTCCACGGTATCCTTTTCTGATGCATTTTCATTCTCCGGCAGAACGCTGTCCAGGTGACTTTGATATTCGTTGTCATCCAGCGGCGTAATTATAAATTTCACGGTCGTATTGCCAATTTTCCCGGTATTCTCATCCACCTTCTCATATCCGGGATAGTAGTTCTCCAAAAGCAGCCGGAATTCCTCATCCCAACACTGAATCTGAAGAACAGTTCCCTCTTTCTCCGGCGTCTCCTCCCGGGCTTTCGATGCACGCTGTGAAGTTCCCGATGTCTGCGCCGCTCCATCCTGCACGTCGGTTTCTGAAGATGCCGCCCTGCAGCCGGTTGCCCCCGCCGCAACCACAGCGGCCAGCAACAGGCATATTCTTTTTATGTTCATAGCAGCTCCATCATCAGCACAGTTCCATCTGCAGAAAGACCGGTTACGGTCCCTCGCACCAGTTCTCCTTCTCTTCGTCCCTTCGCCGGCACCGCCCCCTGTGTATAACGCATGGTATGCCCGGTAAAATATTCCGCACCGTCCAAAATAACCTTCTCCTCCAGCAGAAGCTCCTCCTGCTGTCCGATAAAGCTCCTCCGATAGTCTCTTGCCTGCCCCGCTGTCAAATCCAGCAGGACATTGCTGCGCAGCGTTTTCTCCTCATCACTGCAGGGATTGGGCATATGTTCTGCAGCAGTTCCTCGACGCACAGAGTATTTAAATACATGGATTTCATAGAATTTCGTCTGTTCCAGAAAGTGCCTGCTCGTCTCGAATTCTGCCGCGGTTTCCCCCTGAAAGCCAACAATGACATCCGTCGTAATTGCCGGACGATCGTAAACCCGGCGAAGCCGTCTGACGCCCTCATAATATTCTTCTGCCGTGTAATGCCGATTCATTCGGCGCAGCGTATCATTGCAGCCGCTTTGCAGGGACAAATGGAAATGCGGACACACCTTCGTTAGTCCGGAGATTCCTGCCGCAAAATCCTCAGTAATGATGCGCGGCTCCAAAGACCCCAGGCGAATTCTTTCTATTCCGGTCAGAAGCTGAAGTCTTCTCAGCAAATTCAAAAGCTCCCGGTCCGGCTCCAGTCCCTTTTCCTTTCCATAAGAGGAAATATGTATTCCCGTCAGCACAACCTCTTTTACGCCGTCTGCAGCAAGCCCCTGTACTTCACGGATTACATCCTCCGGATCTCTGGAGCGAATCCGGCCTCTGGCATAGGGGATGATGCAATAGGTGCAGAACTGGTTGCAGCCATCCTGTATTTTGACATCTGCGCGGGTTCTCCCCGGTGTATGCAGCTGCATTTCTTCATAAACCGGGTGTCCCGCAAGATCATCCATAGTCTCGGCATCCTGCATCGTACCATTCAAATAATCCGTGAGAATTCGCGCAATGCTTCCCTTCCGGTTATTCCCAATGCAAAGATCCACCAGAGGATCCTCCTCCAGCTTCTGCCGATCCGTCTCAACATAGCAGCCAACTGCAGCAACGACCGCGGCCGGGTTCCTGTGCTTGGCCCTGTGCAGCATCTGACGGCTTTTGCGGTCTGCAATGCTCGTGACGCTGCAGGTGTTGATAATATAGACATCTGCAGCATCGTCAAAGGAGACCATTTCATATCCGGCACGCCTTAGCTCCTGGACCATAACATCCAGCTCATAGCTATTCACTTTGCAGCCCAGATTATGTACAGCGGCTCTTTTCATTAAACAGTACCTCACGAATTCAGATGTTGCAGCCGGCGGCAGTAACACATTGACTTTTCATTCCAGGATGTTTACTATAATCGGTGTAAAACCACAATATTGTACATCTCAGCGGCATTTCCGGCCATCGCCGGAGATAACCGCGGACACGATAAAGGGGGTTCCTTTTGAAAACAGTTAAGATTTCTTTGAATTCCATCGATAAGGTGAAGTCCTTTGTCAACGACATTACAAAGTTTGATTATGACTTTGACCTTGTATCCGGGAGATACGTCATCGACGCCAAATCCATCATGGGTATCTTCTCTCTGGATCTTTCCAAGCCCATTGACCTGAACATTCATGTAGAGGAGAACGTAGAGGAGATCATGTCGGTTTTAAAGCCGTACCTCATCCAGTAAGTCCCCGTTTTCACCGGATAGCATTTCCATAGTGATTTATTAAGCGGATGCCCATAGCATCCGCTTTTTTGTTTCTGTGTATCTGTTACTGTAAAAATCCCGGACAGCGGCCGCGTGGATGTGCGAGCTTGCTCGCGCAGACGCGCAGCCGCTGTTTCTTATTTGTGGTGGTGCCTGCGCGAGCAGGCAAATTCACGATTGAAATTGGCAGGCTAGTTATTTAAAAATCGATGCACTAGTGCATCACATGCCCGGCTGAAGCGGATCCTCGCGCTCCTTCAGGCGGCGCACGCCGTCCTGACTGACCACCAGAATCTCATCCGTATCCAGCGCGCGCTGTACCATTTCCTCTATCTTTTCATCCAGATTGTGCTCATGCTGCTCGATGACTCCCAGGAGAGGCTTTGTCACCGGGTGCTTGGCCACAAAGATGGTGCAGCAGTCCTCATAGGGCTGAATGGAGGTATCGTAGGTTTCAATTTTCTTGGAAATAGTAATGATGTCTTCCTTATCGAAGGCAATCAGCGGGCGGAATACCGGCAGCGTGCATACGGCATTGGTAACCCCAAGGCTTCGCGTAGTCTGAGAAGCAACCTGTCCGATGCTTTCACCGGTAATCAATGCCTCGCACTCCGTTCTTTTCGCGATCAGCTCTGCAATCCGCATCATGTAGCGGCGCATGATGATGGTTAGCTCATCGTGCGGGCACTTTTCATATATATACAACTGAATTTCCGTAAAATTGATGTTGTGCAGATAGATCGGTCCTGTGTACCTTGCCACAATCGAGGCCAGATCAACCACCTTCTGCAGCGCGCGCTCACTGGTATAGGGCGGCGCGTTAAAATAGGTTGCATCCAGCTTCAGTCCTCGCTTGGCACACATCCATCCTGCCACCGGCGAATCGATGCCGCCGGACAAAAGGAGCATCGCCTTTCCGCTGCAGCCAATCGGAAGCCCACCCGGTCCCGGCAGGATATGCGAGTACAGGTAGATTCTCTCCCGGATTTCTACATTCAGCAGCACCTGCGGTGTGTGAACATCGACATGGGATTCCGGGAACCGTGTCAGAATCTCCTCTCCGATTTCCGCATTCAGCTCCATCGACTCCATCGGATAGCTCTTGGCAAGACGTCTTGTGTGAACCTTAAAGGACACGTTCCGATTCTCATATTCCATCCCGAAGAAATCTCCGGCCGCCTTTCGAAGCTCCTCAACAGGAACAACCGGCATGATCACAGTCGGGCAGATTCCGACAATACCAAAAACACGGCTAAGGTTCTGCACAACCTCCTCGTAATCATACTCACTCAGGCAGTTTACAAAAATCCGTCCGCTTGTCCGGTCGATCGTAAAATGCCCTTCGCAGCGCTTCAGCGCGATTCGAATCTGATTGATCAGCTGCTCCTCAAAGATGCCGCGGTTCTTTCCCTTAATTCCGATCTCTGCATATTTGATCAAAAACGCATGATATTTCATAGGATCTCTCCATAGGCCAATAGAATTCTTTTGTTCATGTTGCGTGCTTGCTTGGCAACTGTTTACTGTCTGGTATATCTGCGCAAAAACGGGAGCAGCTCTCCCAGCGCTGCCGCCGCAGCATCCGCATCCTCTTCCGTATTCATTACCGAGAAGCTGAACCGCAGCGTGGAGTCCAAATGCTCCGCCGGAATTCCAATCGCGGTCAGCGTATCCGAGGTATGCGGATGATTGGATGCACAGGCGCTCCCTGCCGATACATAGATGCCCTTTTCCTCCAGTGCATGAAGAAGTACCTCCGCGCGAACGCCGTCAAAGGAGAGGCTGACAACATGCGGCGCCGTCTCTGCAAGCTGCAGCCCATGCATTGCATTTACATGCACCCCGTCCAGCTGCAGTACCTGTTCCAAGAAGTGCTGTTTCAGCGAATACAGTCTTCCGATCTCTGTATCAAAATTCGCATACAGCATCTGCGCCGCCAGCGCCATGCCGGCAATTCCCGCCACATTCTCCGTGCCGCTGCGCAGTCCCTTTTGCTGTCCGCCGCCATACATGATGTTCGTAATCTTTACATGATCGCCAACATAGAGAAGTCCAATCCCCTTCGGCGCATGAATCTTGTGTCCGCTTGCCGACAAGAGATCGATACGGAGCTTTTTCGGATGAATCTGCGCCTTGCCAAAGCCCTGCACTGCATCAACATGGAACAGTGTTCGCGGATTCTTGCGCTTGATGCATTCTCCGATCTCGCCAATGGGCTCCAGCGCCCCCACCTCATTGTTGGTGTGCATAACCGAGACCAACAGAGTATCCTCCCGCACAGCACTCTCCACCTCTTCCGGCCGCACCAGACCGTTTTGATCCACCGGAAGATAGGTCACTTCAAACCCCTGCGTTTCCAGATATTTCATCGTCTCCAGGATCGCCGGATGCTCAATCTGTGTTGTGACAAGGTGTCTGCCCGATCGCTGATTTGCTCTTGCCGCACCAATCAATGCGATATTATCCGACTCCGTTCCGCACGAGGTAAAATACAGATTCTGCGGACTGCATTTCAGGATATCCGAAAGTGTCTTCCTGGCCTCGCGAATACGTTTTTCTGCTTCGACGCCCTTGTGATGCATACTGGAGGGATTCCCGTATTCCTCCAGATAGATCGTATTCATCAGCCGAGCAACCTCCGGAAAAACCCGGGTGGTTGCGGAATTATCCAGATAAATCTCTTTTATATCACTCATGATCCCATCATCCGATTTCTGTAATGTAAATCAGCCAGGCCAGCACCGTAAGCCCTGCCGTCTCCGTACGAAGTATACGATTGCCAAGGGAAATCGGATGAATTCCGGCTCCTCTGGCGGCGGCAATCTCTTCTTTGGTAAAGCCGCCCTCCGGTCCGATGAAAATACTGATGCTCTGCCCCGGCTGAAGGCTCTCCAGATATTCCTTCGCTGAGCCGTCATTTTCCTGCAGCTCATAAGGGATCACCCGAAGCTGCGTGGATTCCCTGGCATAGGAAACGGCTTCTTTCATGCTCATCGGCATATGGACCGTCGGTATTATACCGCGCCTTGACTGCGATGCCGCAGACTCTGCAATGGTTTGCCAGCGGCTTACCTTCTTTTGTGCCTTGGATGCATCCAGTTTTACAACACACCGTTCCATGCTGACGGGTATGATCTCAGCTGCTCCCAGCTCCACAGCCTTCTGCACAATCAGGTCCATTTTATCGGACTTCGGAATTCCCTGAAACAAAAGCACCCGAACCGGGAGCTCAACATCCTTCTCCTTGACAAAACGGAGGCGGCACAGAACCGCATCCGCCTCGAAGGCTTCAATTCCGTAGCGATATTCCCTGCCGTCTCCGCCAATGCTGACGCTGATTTCTTCTCCGGGCTTCAGCCGCATAACATTTCGTATATGATTCACCTCAGGACCGGTAATCCGCAGCAGATCTCCTTCCGTATCCTC
>CAVBQH010000141.1:0-6166 GCA_963597485.1 Acutalibacteraceae bacterium | reverse complement strand
CCTCTCAAGATCATAGCGGGGCGTGGTCGCTGCCAGCACCTCAATATCGCATCCGTTACAGCTGGATCCGTCATAATGCAGGACCCAGGGAGATTTTGAAATCTTCATTGTTCTGTCCTTTTCCTTATGAAAGCGCTGATGAAAGCGTCTCCTTTAGTAATCCAGCAGCATCAGGATCAGCATGTTGCCGCCGCCTGCCACCAGTGTGGTTCCCCAGGTAAATGCCAGCATTCTCTCCCATCGAACTCTGGGGAAGACATTATCACACAGCGTCATTCCGAACATCACCACCAGTGCTGCCGCAATGGCATACACAAGGGAAATCGGGTTGTTGTAAAGGAAAAACAACCCCGTGAGCGTCACCATCAAAAACACCTCGTACCACTCGGACAGCTCTACGAAGCCAAGCACACTCCCGGAAATATCCGTTGTTACTCCTTTTACCATTTCCTGGTGTGCATGATGCGAGGTGCTGATATCATAGGGCGATTTGCGAAGCTCAATAGGCAGAACCACAAGAAAGGCGAAGAAAATCCCCGGTGTCTTAATAATCGCCGGCAGCTCACACCGAATCATGTCCTTCACCATAAAGCTTCCGGAGGAAAGATACAGTCCGATACACAGAAGGAGGAGGATTGGTTCAGCGCAGGCCATCTGCAGCATCTCCCGCTGCGCACTCATGTTGGAGTACGGTGCGCTGGCAGAGAAGGCGGCAAGACAGAGCATCATCTCCGCCAGTGTCAGCGAGAAGATTGACAGCAGAATATCCTGTCCCGCATAAATAATTCCAATGGACAGCATCAGAAAAAGCAAATGCCCCACTACCAGGAAATGCTGCAGACCATTTACAATATATGCCTTTTTCTGAAAAAACTTGCTGATGTCATAGAACGGCTGCAGAAGGGGCGGCCCCTGCCGTCTTTGCATCCTTGCGGCCAGAAACCGGTCCGTCCCGGACAAAAGTCCCCCGATCAGCGGTCCGATCACCAATATCGAAACCACCGCCAGACTTAATTTACCTATGATGGATGTCATTACAGTGCCCTCCCCACGATAATCATGATGAAGGTGATCAGGATCGCCGTTGAAAGAAACAGACACGGCTTCATAATCTTCAGCTCACCGATAAAATCAATCATGTACCAGTTTGACATGTAAACGCTCTGTACATCTCCGAAGGAATTGAGGAAATGCCGGTCATCCGCTGCATTGACACCGGACATGTAGGATCTTGTATTGTGCTCCGTAATTCCTCCGCGATGTCTGGAGATAAAAACACCGGCAATCGGAAGGGCCACGACCAGCGCAAACATAAAGAGCATGACAATGATATCCGATCCGCCGATCACCGCCGTAACATCCTGCCGGAACATCT
The DNA here is from genome assembly GCA_963597485.1 of Acutalibacteraceae bacterium. Classification (GTDB taxonomy): domain Bacteria; phylum Bacillota; class Clostridia; order Lachnospirales; family Lachnospiraceae; genus CAG-791. The sequence continues at coordinate 4,791 of CAVBQH010000141.1, read as the reverse complement.
GACTTAAAACCGGCTGCACCATCCTGGTTGAAATAAACGGAAACAGGAAGCACATAGCAACCACCAGAGCTGCCAGCGGAATGATGGACTGCCACTCACCCCGGTGTGTCGTATCCTTCAGTGCCTGGGATTTGTGTATAACCGCAAAGAGCTTTCCAAGCCATTTGCCCCAGTACAGGGAGGTGCTGGCCGTGCCGAACAAAAGGAACAGCACCAGCCACACGCTGTTGGAATCAATGAAGGATTTCAGAGCGGCCCACTTGGCAATCAGCATGCCAAACGGTGCCAGGTACATGCCGCAGATACCGATGATCATGACAACTGCGAGCCTTGGCAGCTTGATGATCAGGCCATGCATGTCCTCAATGTTGCGGGAGCCGGTCACGTTCTCCACCGCACCCACGCACAGGAACATCAGAGATTTTGAAACCGCATGGAAAATAACCAGCATCACGCCGGCCCAGACTGCCTCCGGGCGGCCCACTCCGGCACAGGCGACAATCAGTCCCAGATTGGAAATCGTCGAATGTGCCAGTACGCGTTTCCCATCCGATGTCGCGATGGCCATAAGAGATGCAGCGAAGAAAGTAAAGCCCCCGATCAGCGTGACCAGAACTCCTGTCAGTGTCCCCTCCAGCATCGGAGAAATGCGGATCAGAAGATATACTCCCGCCTTCACCATGGTTGCAGAATGCAGCAGGGCCGACGTCGGTGTCGGTGCCACCATGGCTCCCAGAAGCCAGCCGCAGAACGGGAACTGTGCGCTCTTCGTCATAGCAGCAAAGGCCAGCATCACCAATACGATCATGACACCGGGACAGGCCGTTTTATCAACGGCAAGAAGCTCCGAAAGATTGGTCAGCTTCAGATACAGTGCGGAATACAGAATCGCAACCATAAAGCCGCATCCGCCCAGAAGGTTCATCCAAAGCGCCTTGAAGGAATTCTGAATGGATTCCGGCTGCTTGTTATAACCGATCAGAAGGAAGGAGCATACGGATGTGATTTCCCAGAAAAAGTACAGCCACGACATATTGTCGCAGAATAAAAGTCCGAACATTGCGCCCAGGAACACAAAGAGCATGGCAAGGAACCAGTTGGAGCGCTCCGGATAATCCCGGTGGTGCTGGTGATAATCCTTGATGTATCCAACGGCATAGATGCAGATCAGGCTTCCCACAATTCCGACGATCAGACACATGATAACCGTCAGATTATCCACGTGAAAATGGGCAGCCCCTTCCGGCACCTCTCCGGACAAGTCCAGTACCAGCATCGGAATGGTTCCCGCCCAGGACAAGAATGCCGCATAGATCTTCCGGTAGCGAAATGCATAGTAGGTGACAATTCCCATCAATGCAATCTCACCGGCCATAATCAGATGATCCGCCGTGTCCGCACGTGTGAGGAACTCATAATCCTCTCTTCCGCTCAGCACAAATACCGCAAGGTAAATCACGGCCGCCATGACGGCCAGCGCCGCCCCCTTGACGATCGCCTTGCGCAACGCATAAACCCGTTCACTGCTGCCCATAACAAAAAGGAAAAAGGCAACAACAAACGGGAAGAAGATCAGAAATTCAATTATTCTCATGATTTTCCCCTCCGGCACGCCGCCATGCATCGGCCGCCGATTTGATATGATGATTCTGTGATACAGGGCAGCACAGTTACGTCATTTGTCACAACTGTTCTATAGATGCACCTGCATTTTATATATATTATGCCGTTTTTATACACAAAACAAGCCTTGACACGTCAAGAATGTGTCAAGGCTTGTCTGTGAATTCATCTCTGCTTTATTCGTAACTATTCCGGTATTTCCTCGGCATTCGCCTCCAGATCCCGCTGCACAAAGTCCGGGATCTCACCCTTTTTGAAATACAGGCTGTACGTATACGCATCCGCATTTCCGGAAAGTGTCTGATTCACTGATACGCTGTGCTCCAGCTCATCTGCCTTTTTCCAGTTGGAGGAAACCTGCATGATGCAATGATCCAGAATTTCCTGAATCTGTTCCGGATCCGTATAGGATGCCTGTGAGGTCGTTGTATCCTCGTATTGATAAATGCGAATCTCGGACACCTGCTCCGCCTTGCCGGATTCCGGCAGGAGATCGTATTTATCCAGGAAGGCAAGTGTATTCTTGTAGGAAGGATACACATCATATTCCTGGTCAATGTTGTTGCCGCGTGCCCGCAGCACGAGCCTTCCGATGCTGTCCTCCTCCGAAAGCTGTGTATAGGAATAATTCTCCAGGTCCTTTTCGTAGGCCTTTGCAAATTCCTCATACAGCTCTCCGGAAGCCTTCCGCACGTCATATCCGTTGTAGAAGTAAATCGTCCCGCTCTCTCTTGCGGCTTCTTTGGTTTTCTGTTCGGTATAAATCGGAAGGAGTCCGGTCTTGTATTCCGTACTGGAAACCACCTTGTCCAGAACGGAGGCCTCTGTTGTAAACGGGATGAGGATGGAGCGATAGACCTCTCTTCCGTTTTTCAAGCGATAACATACAACGGCATACCACCCCTGTGCATCGGACGAAGAATCGGCGCACTGCAGCTCCATCGCAGGTCGCGTGATCTCTTCCAGTGCCTCAATATCCGTCAGCTTCATGCGGTTCAGCACCTGCTGATCGCTGCCGGTATAGGAGTCTTCCGAATCCTCATAGTAAAATGTATTGTCACCGTACACATACAGTGCCGCACTCTCCACCTTGGCCGGATCCGGCACATAACGGTCATATCCGACCAGATCATACCGGAAAACGATAAAAATCAGGGCCGCCGCCAGGGCCGCTGCAATGATCTCTCCAAAGCGTCCGAAGAATTTCCAGATGTCCAGCTCATAAATAATCTCGATAACACCGGCACACAAAACCGCTGCTACAAGGATTCCCAACAGCACAAATGCAGTGCCTGTTCTGGATTCCACCGAGCCAAACAACCGGATGACAATCGTTCCGGCAAACAGTCCTGCCGCCACGCTGATAACAATCCGCACAAAGGATCGTATTGGCCAATATAATACTGTTTTTCCGGCATGCTCTGTTTTGCGCATTTTGTACAGCTTCGCAGCCAGCAGAAGGAAAATCACACCGACAATCAGCGAGGCCAGATCCGCTTTCCAGGAGGCCGCAACCAGTGTTTTCAGGCCATCCGCTGTAATTCCCGAATACAATATCGTGCTGCTATAATGGTTGCCAAGCCACCGCCGCGGTGCCTCGCTGTTATAAAGCGGCGACAGCATAAACGCAGGATCCTTCTCCCCCAGATAGGCCCAGGTCTTAAAGTATGAGCTTTCCAGATAACGAAGAATATCCTTGATCACCTGATCCGCTGCCAGAACAAACGCTGCCAGCAGTCCGGAAATAATCAGATTCCCCGACAGCATTACGGCCGTGATACCAATGCTGTAGGAGGCCAGAAACAGTATGGTCAGTCGAACCAGCTGAATCATCGCATCCAGGAATGTGATGCCATCCATTGCTCTCATCAGTGCCGCACAGCCGATCGAGAGGAACATGCAAATGGCCAACGGCAGCTCGAACATCAGAAAGCCATTGATATAGATATTACGGAACCGTTCCATCCGGGACACCGGCTGACTCTCATAAAAATCCTGCTTGTCCATGCTGAACAGATACGAAAAGCCCTGAATTGCCAGCACCACAGCAATGACTACAATCACCTGACTGAATTCCTGCCGTATGCCGATCCAGGTTCCCACTTCGCCAAGCCGCTGGCTAATCGTCTGTGCTGCATTTAATTTTTGAAGAGCTGCAGACTCGTTGCTTCTGGCGATCAGCATAATGACCGCCACCGGATAATACAGAACCATATATAGAATAATGGCAGCCATCAGCCACAGACGCCGTCGCAGGATCTGCCGCTGCAGAATCAGAAATCTACTGCCTTTTTTCTGTTTGCACTCACTCATTGTTTTCCTTCCTCCAAGGGATATCAGTCCAGAATGAACTTATGAATGTCGTATCCCACTACCTCCGTCTCACTGATGAAAACCTCCTCCAGTGTAAGCGGAAGGATTTCAAAAAACACCATATTTACGCAGCGAAAATGCTGTTCCACTTCTTCCCTGCTCCCGCGAATGACCAGCGTTGAAAGGCGTCCTCTGTTCTCCTCCCGGATCACCTTCAGATCTCCCATTGCCGCGGCCTTATCACTCTCCGAGGCAAATACACACTGCACCTTCTGCACGGAATTCTTCATCTCCTCCATATCCTTGGAGAGCAGTACGCCGCCCTGGTGAAGAAGCCCCACGTGATCACAGATATCCTCGATTTCACGAAGGTTATGTGAGGAAATGACCGGTGTCAGTCCGCGATCCTCCATGTCCTTTGCAAACAGGCTCTTGACGGCCTGCCGCATAACCGGATCCAGACCGTCAAAGGTCTCATCGCAGAAAAGGTACTTGGTTCCGGCGCACAGTCCCAGAATCAGTGAAAGCTGCTTCTTCATTCCCTTTGAAAAGGAGGCTATCCTTCGCTCCGAATCCAGGCCAAAGTCCTTCATCATCTTTCCAAAGCGATATTCCGAAAAATCCGGATAGAGCTCTGCAAAATAGTGGCTCATCTCCTCGCCATTCGCATTGGGAAAGAAGTAGAAATCATTGGGGATAAAGAAAACATTCTTTTTCATTGCTGCATTGTCGTAAATCGGTTCCTTTTCAATGCAGATGGTCCCCTCATCCTGCTTCATAACGCCGGCCAGCATTCGAAGAAGGGTGCTCTTCCCGGCTCCATTGGTTCCGAGAAGACCAAAGACCTGTTTATCC
>CAVBQH010000140.1:0-6208 GCA_963597485.1 Acutalibacteraceae bacterium | reverse complement strand
GATGCAGGGCGGACCGGATCCGGAGACGACGGACCGCGTTATGCTGCGCCGCAACCGGGTCAGCCGGATTTTCTTCAACAGCAAATTCTTTGACTATCCGATTTCGCTGAAGCCGGAGACCTTCGCCAATATGGGACTGGGAACGACGGTGGTGGTCGGCTGCTCGTACATTAAGGCAAGGATTTGCCCGCGCAAGGAGAATTCGCTGGAGGATTTCTACATCAACCGCTTCGGCAAAAAGCTCTACTCTATGTTCTTCGAGCATTACACAGAGAACCTCTGGGGGCGGCATCCTTCGCAGATCGATCCGTCCTGGGGCGCACAGCGCGTGAAGGGCGTGTCGATTTCTGCCGTATTGAAGGATGCGCTGGACAAGACCTTCCACAAGAAGAACCGCAAGGTAGAGACCTCACTGATCGAAGAGTTCAGCTATCCCAAGCTCGGACCCGGTGAGCTCTGGGATGTAACTGCAGAGGAGGTTCAAAAGCTCGGCGGCACCATCCTGACGGGAGCGAAGGTCGTTAAGATTCTTAAAAGTAAGGAGAATACGCTGACAGGCGTTGTATATGAAAAGGACGGGCAGGAGATTACCGTGAAGGGTGATTATGTCATTTCCTCCATGCCCATTCGTGACCTGGTGGAGGGCATGAACGATGTCCCGAAGGACCCGGCCCGCATCGCGGCGGGGCTTCCGTACCGGGATTATATGACGGTCGGTGTTCTGGTGGATCATCTGAATCTGACCAATAAGACCAAGAATAAGACCATCGGGAACATTGTGCCGGACAACTGGGTGTATGTGCATGACCGCAGCGTTACCATGGGACGGTTCCAGATTTACAACAACTGGTCGCCGTATCTGGTGAAGGACTTGGAGCACACGGTATGGCTGGGGCTGGAGTATTTTTGCACGGAGGGGGATTCCCTCTGGACCATGGACAACGATGCATTCGCACAGCTTGGCATCGAGGAAATGGTGAAGCTGGGCCTGATCAGCGGCAAAGAAAACGTTCTGGACTACCATGTGGAGCGTGTGAAGAAGGCATATCCTGCGTACTTTGATACCTACGATGAGATGGATACGCTGCGTGAATATCTGGATACCATCCCGAATCTGTTCTGTGTCGGACGAAACGGACAGCATCGCTACAACAACATTGACCATTCCATGTGCACCAGCTTTGAGGCAGTAAAGGACATTGTATCCGGCAGAACCGACCGCTCCAACGTGTGGAGCGTCAATACCGAGAAGGAATACCACGAGGCGACGCAGGAGAATACGGTCGAGGTGGATTAGGAGTTATACATGAGCATTCGTATCAGCAGTTTTCTGGGAAGATTTGGCTTTGAGGCAAGACGCATTGCACCCAACCTGGCCAGCAGTGCGTATCTGAAATTGCAGTTCATGACACGCGGAACCATTCAGGACCGCTACATCAAGTGGTTCATGGAGCAGGAGGAAACGCCCAGGCCCCAGGTTGTGAACATTGAAACCATCAACCGCTGCAATTCCACCTGTGCCTTCTGTACCGCGAATATCCATGCGGAGAAGCGTCCCTTCATGAAGATCGATGAGGGCCTGTACCACTCCATCATCGATCAGCTGGCTGACTGGGATTACGAGGGACATCTTACGCTGTACGGTAACAATGAGCCGCTCCTCGATACGCGGATTGTGGAGCTGCACAAATACGCAAGAGAAAAGCTTCCCAAGAGCTTCATCTTCATGTCCACCAACGGCCTGATCCTGACACTGGATAAGATCCGTCAGGTACAGCCCTATGTGGATCAGCTGATCATCAACAATTATGCCAATGAATATAAGCTCCATGACAACATCAAGGAGATTTATGACTATATCCGTGGCCATGAGGATGAGTTTAAGGATATTGAGATTGTGATTCAGATGCGGTATCTGCAGGAGGTTCTGACCAACCGTGCTGGATCAGCACCGAACAAGCAGAGCACGCCGAAGGAATACACGCAGTCATGTCTTCTTCCGTTCACGGATCTTTGGATCACACCGAACGGACAGGTCGGCATTTGCTGCTGCGACAATCTGGAGGTGACCAATCTGGGCGATCTTACGAAGGAGTCCCTGAGGGACTGCTGGAGCGGAGCCAAGATCACGGCTGTCCGCAAGGCGGTGGCAAAGGGAAGAAATCAATATCCCTTCTGCAAGTCGTGCGACTTTATTGATGCGGGCTTCCGCAATCAGATCAGCAAGAAGATTCTGGCCGGCGACATAGAGGGAGCAAACCGTACCGGCGGCGAAGAGAAGAATGACAAGAAATCCAGATAACGAGGCATAATAAAACCGGGAAGAATCCTTGATCCGATTCTTCCCGGTTTCTTTAACTTCTGCTTGACTCTGAATAGTTACCAATGTGAATTCTCTGTTTTCAGATATATCACGGTAACTATTCACGATTGAAGTTGGCGGGCGGTAGAATAGCTGCAGACAAGGCTATACGTCAAGCTCCTTGCCGGTCAGCAGGGTGTAAGCTTCCAGATACTTGGCAATGGTCTTGTCGATGACCTCCTGCGGCAGGTCATAGTTGCTGTCCGGATTGGCCTTGAGCCAGTCGCGCACGAACTGCTTGTCAAAGGACGGCTGAGAGTGTCCGGATTCATATCCCTCCAGCGGCCAGAAGCGGCTGGAATCCGGTGTGAGCATCTCGTCGCCGAGAATGAGCTCGCCGTTTTCGTCCAAGCCGAACTCGAACTTGGTATCAGCGATGATGATGCCCTTGGACAGTGCATAGTCTGCGCACTTCTTATAAAGGGCGATGGTTGCATCCTTAATCTTGACGGCGTACTCCTCGCCGTGTCCGGGGAAGGCCTTCTCCAGAACCGGGATGCTCTGCTCAAAGGAGATGTTCTCGTCGTGGTCTCCGATCTCCGCCTTGGTGCTGGGGGTATAGATGGGCTCTGGCAGCTTGTCGCATTCCTTCAGACCTGCGGGAAGGGCAATGCCGCAGACGGTGCCGTTCTCCTTATAGCTTTCCCAGCCGGAGCCGGTGATGTAGCCGCGAACGATGCACTCGATGGGAATCATGGTCAGCTTGCGGCACTTCATGCTGCGGCCGCGGAATGCGTCTGTTTGGAAATATTCCGGCATGTCGGCAACATCCACGCTTTCCATGTGATTCGGAAGGACATCCTTTGTATAATCAAACCAGAACCTGGACATCTGTGTCAGGACACGGCCCTTGTCCGTCACCTGATTCTTGAGGATTACATCAAACGCAGAAATGCGGTCGGTGGCGACCATAATCAGGGAATCGCCGATGTCATAGATCTCACGAACCTTGCCTTCTTTAACAGGACTAAACTGCTCCATTTGTTCCTCCTTTTGGGGCCTCTGGCCGACCGCAGCAGGGTTTTCCGAAGGAAAACACAGGTGCGGGGTATGATAGATATGCTACATGTGAGCTTTACGTATTGTTAGAGCACAGCGTGCGCAGCAATCCGGCAGCTGCCTGGGACAAAACGTTTCGTCTCCAACACCATTAGTATAGAATTTTCTGAAATGAGGGCAAGATCATTTTGAAGGTCAAGCCGGTGCTTTTGCTATCTTTGTTACTTTTGATGGAGAATTAATACTATGCGGAATACAACCATAGGCATTCTGGCACATGTGGATGCCGGCAAAACAACCTTATCCGAGAGTCTTCTGCAGAAGTCCGGGGTTCTTAGAACCTGCGGCCGGGTCGATCACGGCGATGCATTCCTGGATACAGACCCGATGGAGAAACGGCGCGGCATTACCATCTATTCCAAGCTTGCAAGGTTTGAGGCGAAGGGACGCCCATTCACGATTCTGGATACTCCGGGACACGCGGACTTTTCGCCGGAGACGGAGCGGGCCCTGCGCGTATTGGATGCGGCGGTTCTGGTGGTCAGCGCGGCGGACCTTGCGGCGCAAAAGGGAGCGGATCCGCAGGTGCGGCTTTTGTGGAAGCTTTTGCGGCACTATGAAATCCCGACCGTTATTTTTGTAAATAAGCTGGATCAGTTCCTGCCCTCGGACGATGAGATGGAACACGCCAAAGAATCCGGAGCGGAGAAAAACGACGCTGCCGGCCATGGATACGGTGAGCAGTTTGAGTCCTTTCTGAAGCTGCTGCAGAGGGAGTTCGGAACGCAGTTGGTACCTTTTGATGAGCGCCAGCTGTGCGGGGCTAATGCAGAGTCTGTGGCGGTGTGCGAGGATGCCCTGATGGAGGAGTTTCTGGAGGACGGAACCGTTGCGGATGCGGATGTAGCAGAGCTTCTCCTGTCCGGGAAGCTGGTTCCGGTGTACGGAGGAAGTGCTCTGAAGGGAGACGGTGTGGAGGCCCTTCTGGAGGGACTTGGACGCTATGTCTGTACCGAAGAGGCAAATGGTGCAGGCGGTGCACTGCGGACAAAGGCCGGCTCCTTGGAAGCATCAGAGAAACCCTCTGAAGAGCCCTTTGGCGCCCTGGTGTACAAGGTTACAAGGGAGAATGGCACACGCCTTACCTGGATGAAGATTACCAGCGGGACGCTCTCTATCCGGGATACGGTACAGGAAACGGTTCGAAGAGCAGCGGCTTTGCCGGGAGGTATTGCAGGAGGTCAGACTTCGGGAAACCCGGTGAAAGGAGCTCAGCCTGGCAGCACTGCGAGTAGCCAAGCAGGCCAGAAGCAGTCTGGCCGTGCCTCGGGAAGCCGCTCGGACGGGATGCAGCCAGGCATCGGTGCAGACGGCCTTGAGGGTGTCTGGGATGAGGCAGAGGACGCATCGGAGAGCGAATCCGGGGAAACCGCTGCAGCGGAGAAAATCAGTGAGCTGCGGCTGTATTCCGGGGACCGTTACCGGCAGGTTACGAAGGTGTCTGCCGGCGAAATTGTGGCGGCAGCAGGCCTTTCCCACACACTGGCAGGGGATGGCCTTGGAACGCAGAAGGATCAGCGGGAGGAGCTTCTGACGCCGATTCTCTCCTGCGCGGTTACCGCAACGGACAAGTTCGGCAAGCCGGTGGATGAATTTACCCTGATGAAGGTTCTGAGGGAGCTGGAGGAGCAGGAGCCCATGCTCCAGGCGGGAAGAGATGAGAACGGAGATCTGACGGTCCGCATCATGGGACCGATTCAGATTGAAATTCTGCAGAATACGCTTCGGGACAAATACGACCTTCGCGCCAGCTTTGGCCAGGGGAGCATTATTTATCAGGAAACCATTGGCTCTGCGGTAGAGGGTGTTGGTCACTTCGAGCCGCTGCGCCATTATGCGGAGGTCCACCTCCTTCTGGAGCCGGGAGAGAGGGGAAGCGGCATCGTCATTGAGAACCGCTGCCTTCCGAATATGCTGGAGAAGAACTGGCAGAATCTGATCCTCTCGCAGCTCTCGTCGAAGCAATTTAAAGGCGTTCTTACGGGCTCCGGACTTACGGATGTGCGGATCAGCCTTCTGGGCGGCAAGGCCAATATAAAACATACGAGCGGCGGCGATTTCCGAAAGGCGGCCTATGCGGCGGTTCGTCAGGGACTCATGACGGCACAGAATATTCTGCTGGAGCCGGTTCTGGGGATTACACTGGAGCTGCCGGCAAGCTGTGTCGGAAGGGCAATGACAGACATCAGTCAGATGCACGGCTCTTGTCAGCCGGCAGAGTTTCTAGAGGAAACGGCGGTTCTGACGGGGACGGTTCCTGCCTCTGAGCTGGGCGACTACGCGGTGACAGTGGCAGGCTACACCGGCGGCCGAGGACACCTTGATGCGGTCTTTAAGGGGTATGCACCCTGCCACAACGCCGAGAAAGTGATCGAGGAGAAGGCTTACGATCCGGATGCGGATCGCCGGAACCCCTCCTGGTCCGTGTTCTGCTCCCACGGGGCCGGAACCGTGGTTACCTGGGAGCACGTGCGGGAATATATGCATGTGGATACCGGCTGGAAAGCGCCGGCAGGAGAGGAAGGAAGCGCAGCGGATGAAGGAGCCGGGAGAAGCCGGCAGGACGGCGGAGACGCTGCCGGGAACGGAAGCGGCAGGATGCCTGGAACGGAAAGCGGACCGGCAGGTTCTGGAACTCCCCGGGGAAAGAGATCGGGCAAAAATGAGACCCATGAGGCCGGGGATTTCAAGGAGCGTCAGAGAGCATTTGATGCCGAAGAGGAGGAGCTTCGCCGCATTTTTGAAAAGACCTATGGACCGGTAACACAGTCTCTGGTTCATCCGGAT
>CAVBQH010000139.1:0-6214 GCA_963597485.1 Acutalibacteraceae bacterium | reverse complement strand
GGGCCTGGGATCCCCACAAAAGGTACACAATCGGACGGTCCTGCTCATTCACAGCCTTCAGAATCGCATCCGTGAACTGCTCCCAGCCCTGCCCGTGGTGGGAATTGGCCGCATGCGCCCGCACCGTCAGAACGGTGTTCAACATCAAAACGCCCTGCTTTGCCCAGGGAACAAGATACCCGTTGTTCGGCATCCGGCAGCCGACGTCATCGTGCAGCTCCTTGTAGATGTTCACCAGCGAAGGCGGCAGGGTTTTCTGCTGCGGGAGGACAGAAAAGCACAGTCCGTGCGCCTGCTCCGGCTCATGGTAGGGGTCCTGACCCAGAATCACCACTTTCACCTTCGAAAGCGGCGTCAGATGCAGCGCATTGAAAATATCCTCTGCCGGCGGATAGACGGTTCTCGTTCCATATTCGTTTCGAACGAACGCATACAGCTTTTTATAATATGGCTTTTTAAACTCCGCCTCTACGGCAGGCAGCCAGTCGTTTGCAATTTCAGACATAACGGCTCACATTTCCTTCAGAACAGCCAGCAGGAAGATCCAGACGCGGTGCAGGGACGCAAGAGAAAGCTTCTCATCCGGCGTATGGATATCCTTCAGATCCGGTCCAATGGATACACAGTCAAGGCCCTCGAGCTTGGCCGCCAGAAGTCCGCACTCAAGGCCGCCGTGGATGGTGGTGACCACCGGCTTTTCCCCGGCCTGCTGCTCATAGATGCGCACCATCTCATCGCAAAGAGGCGACGTTTGTGCTCTTTCCCAGGCAGGATATGCGCCCTTGACCTCCGTTGTGCCGCCCAGAAGCGCTGTCAGACGTTCCACCTTCTCCTGCAGCATCTTCTTCTGCGAGTTAACGCAGGAGCGCACCAGATATACAGCTGTCACATGATCTTCGTCTGTCGCCAGAATTCCCAGATTCAGGGACGTCTGCGGCATGCTCTTGTCCAGAGGATCCGTTTCGAACAGCCCGTTCGGTGTCAACACCAAAAAGTCCGCAACGCGTCTTGTGTCCTCCTTAGTCAGCGGCGGAAACGTCTTTTCTCCGGCATCCCCAAAGGAAATCTGATAGGCAATGGAGGGATCGGCCACGTAGTACTCCCGGAGGATTTGCTCCATTCTCTCACGGGCAATATGCTCTGCCCTCTCCCTCTCCTCTTCGGCAATCATCACCTTCGCCGTGCAGGATCTGGGAATGGCATTGTCCTTGGTGCCGCCGTCTATGGAAATGAGTACTGCCGATGTCTCTTCCAGCAGCGCATACAGAATGCGCCCCATCAAAATATCTGCATTCGCCCTGCCAAGATTGATTCCCGTACCGGAGTGACCGCCCAGAAGCCCGTTGATCGTGATCACCATCACAAGGCCCGTGCGCTCCTGTCTGGAGATCGGAAGCGTGCAGTGCTCCTCCGCGCCGCCGGCGCAGCCCACAGTAAAAATCCCCTCATCCTCAGAATCAATGTTGATCATACGGCGACCGGCAAGGGGCGAAACATCCAGCGCCGCAGCGCCCAGGAGACCCACCTCCTCGTTCACCGTAAAGACGCACTCCAGCGGCGGGTGCTCCAGCGCATCGTCCTCCAAAAGTGCCAGCATCATGGCCACCGCAATGCCGTCATCACCGCCCAGCGTTGTCCCTTCTGCATAGAGCGTATCACCATCGCGCTTTAAGATAATCGGATCCTTCTCCAGATCCAGGGGGCAATCATCCGTCTTCTCCAGTACCATATCCATGTGTCCCTGCAGGATCACCGGAGCGCTGCCGGTGCAGCTGCCGGTGCCGTCCTTTTTGATGATCACGTTGCCGGACGCATCCTGCACGTGCCACAGTCCCCTTTCCTTCGCATACGATGCGATCCAGTCGCTGATCTTCTCCGTGTGGAAGGAGCCGTGCGGAATCTTGCACAGCTCTTCAAAAAAGTGCAGTACGAGTCTGGGCTCGGCGTCACCGCAAACGGTGTTTATGATTTCTGTATTCATTATCTTTCCTTTCTGTCTTAATTCTTCCGGATTCATATCTCAGGGTACAGCAATCAGGGATGTGTGCGGCGCCCGTCGAATAGAATCAAGCTCTCCGCACGGGCACGCCGTGCTCCGTGAGGTACTCCTTCACATCCGCAATCTCCAGCTCCTTGAAGTGGAACAGCGACGCCGCCAGCGCCGCATCCGCACCGCCCTCGGACAGTACCTCCAGGAAATGCTCCTTCGTCCCGGCGCCGCCCGAAGCCACCACCGGGATATCCACAGCATCCGAAACCGCTCTTGTCAGCGGAATGTCGTACCCTGCCTTTGTTCCGTCACAGTCCATACTGGTCAGCAGGATCTCCCCCGCCCCCAGCTCCTGGGCCCTTCGCGCCCACTCCAGCGCGTCGATTCCCGTATCAATCCGGCCGCCGGCAATGTATACCGTCCAACCGTCCCCTTTGCTCCAGTTCCTTCCTGCCGCCGGCGTCCGCCGCCTGGCATCAATGGCCACCGTGATGCACTGGCTGCCGAACTTGTCCGCGCCCTCTGCGATCAGCTCCGGGCGCTTGATGGCTGCCGAGTTCACCGAGATCTTGTCCGCGCCCTCTCTGAGAATGGCCTTCATATCCTCCACTGTACGGATGCCGCCGCCAACTGTAAAGGGAATGAACACTCTCTCCGCTACGCGCCGCACCATATCTGCCACCGTATTCCGGGCATCGCTGGTCGCTGTAATATCCAGGAACACCAGCTCATCGGCACCGGCCTTTGAGTAGGCCTCTCCTGTCTCCACCGGGTCTCCTGCGTCCCGCAGCTGCACAAAGTTAACGCCCTTTACAACGCGTCCGTCCTTGACATCCAGGCAGGGAATGATTCGTTTTGTCAGCATGTATGTCCTTTCCTGCTGCACAGAGGCAGCAACTACATTGCACGGGTCAAAAATCTTCAGCATAGCTCGCTACGCCCACGTTTTTTACCCGCACACTCAGAAAAAAGTTCTGCGTTATTAGGCCAGTTATTTTGCAAACGATGCACTAAACAGATAGAAAATTCCGCAGAATCTGCATGCCGACCCGCTCGGACTTCTCCGGATGGAACTGGCAGGCAAATACATTTCCCTCTTCCACGCTGGCATCGTACGTAATGCCATACTCTGTCCGTGTCGTTACAATTGACGGATCCTGCGCTTCCAGATAATAGGAATGGACAAAATAAACGTATTCCCCTTCCTGGATTCCGGCAAAAAGTCGCCCTCTTTCCCGGCCTGCGGGATACTGCAGACGGTTCCAGCCGATCTGCGGCACCTTTAAGAAGGCATCCTCTGCCCCGTTATTCCGGCGAAAGGTGTCCGGCTGCTCCTTTGGAAAGCGAACCACCCTTCCTTTTAATACAGAAAGGCCCTTCACGCCCGGCGTCTCCTCACTCTCCTCAAACAGGATCTGAAGTCCCAGGCAGATGCCCAAAAACGGCGTTCCTCTCCGGCAGACATCATGAATCACCGGCTCAAGGTTCCTCTCACGGATGCAGGCCATGGCATCGCCAAAAGATCCGACGCCCGGCAAAATCACATGATCCGCTGCCAGAATCCGTTCCGGGCTGCTGGTAAGCTCCGTCTCCTCGCCCAGTGTCCGCATTGCATTCTCTACGCTTTTGATGTTCCCGGCACCGTAATCAATGATCGCTGTACTCATAGGCTGTTATTCCTTTACACTGCGTTCGTCGGCAGCTCGAACCAGAACTCGACGCCGTTGTCGTAATTCTTCACGCCGTAGTCCTCGTGAATCAGCTCCATCACGGCCTTTACAATAGAAAGCCCGACGCCGGAACCGCCGTAGCTTCTGGTTCTTGCCTTGTCTACTTTGTAAAATTTATCCCAGAGCCTCGGAATTGCCTCCTCCGGGATGGGGTCTCCCGTGTTGAACACCCCGATTCGGACCTTATTGTCCTTTTGTTGGAAGCGTATGTCAATCACTTTATCACCGCTGCAGTAATGAACGGCATTGGTAAAGTAATTCTGAAACACTTCTTCGACATAGAACTGATCGGCCCACACGTAAATAGGCTCCTCGCTTTCCACCTGGACCTTGATGTTCTTTTCGCTGGCGAGGATTCCGCCGGTCCGTATATAGCCGCGAACGAGCTCCGTAACATCGAAATTCTCGTAGTTCAGCTCGTTATTTTGTCCGAATTCCAGGTGGGACAGGGAGAGGAACTGCTGCACCATCCGGTTCATCTTGCCGGCTTCGTCCACAATAACGCCGCAGTAATAATTCCTATCCTCCGGATCATCCGCCATGCCATCCTGGAGGCCCTCCGCGTAGCCCTGAATCAGCGCAATCGGCGTTTTAAGCTCATGGGTCACATTGGAGATGAATTCCCGTTGCATGGCCTCACTCTGATCCCGCCGCTCAATGTCCTGCTGGAGCCTTGCGTTGGCGTTTTTGAGCTCGGAAATGGTGGTCTCAAGCGTAGCGGAGAGCTCGTTCATATTTTCACCCAGTGTCTGAATCTCATTCCGGTCATGGCCTTCGTATTTGGCCGAGAAGTCGAGCCTGCGCATTCTCTGAGAAAGCTCGGTCATCTGCAGAATCGGCCGCGCAATCCGGTCAGCCAGAACCAGCGAAATCACGATTCCCGCCGCAACGATAGCAAGGCCGATCAGAACGATGAAGCGGTTTGCAATCATCGCACTGGAGCGTATAGATTCCATTGCCGCCCGCAAAAGGTAATACGAGCCGTTGGAGAGCATTCCCCATTGCTCCATGAACTGGGTTCCTGTGGATTTGTCCAGCACAATCTGCACACGCATGCTGTCAGTCGTGACCAGCCGCCGCACGATGTAATAATCCGGCGCGTGACGGTCCTCCTGCCAGTTCTGCATACCCTGGTCCGCAAAGTCGTCCGGAAGGTCATTCGTCGTCTCCAGAATGTTATCCCACATGCGAATCATCATGGTATCCATATCCGGTGACATGGACCGAACGGTCTGGGATTCCTCATCCATGACCAGGATGCTGATGTTGTCCTTGTTGGCGACCTGCGTCAGCTCCCTCCCAAAGGCAATGGATTCGATGGAATTGGATTTGGCTGCCTCATCGAGGCGCTCATAGGTTTCCTCCAGCGTGTCCTGCTTTTCCCGGTTGTAATATCGCTCCAGGAAGGCTGTATTGGCCAGGAGGATGATGGCGATGGTCCCCGCCATCAGGGCAAAAAAAAGGGCTGCGAATTCCATTCGAAGCGAGCGGTAGCACTCGGCTCTTCTCCCGGCATTCGCGGCCTTACTCCGATGAAATTGATCAAGGATGCGTTTCATGTCGTTCTCCTGCCAGACACGTCCTGTGAAGCCCTGTATAAACATGTGCCCGGTGTTCGTCCGCAGCAGCTTATCTGTGTCTGACGCCTGGTATGATCTCACCCCTCCGGGCTGAACTTGTAGCCCAGACCCCAGATGGTTTTGATCAGATCTCCCTTGTCTCCCATCTTGCTGCGGAGCTTTTTCACATGCGTGTCAATTGTCCTGGCGTCTCCGTAATAGTCATAATTCCAGACATGATTCAGGATCTGTTCCCGGGACAGGGCGCGGCCGCTGTTCTCCAGAAAATAGGTCAGAAGCTCGAATTCTTTGGCCGAAAGCTCGATGGGTGTTCCGTCAACGGTGACCTGATGTGCAGCCTGGTCCAGAACGATGCCGCTTATCTCCAGACGCTCATTTTTCCTGCCAAAGCCCTCCCGTCCCAGAAGTGCCTCCACCCGGGCCACCAGCACCTTCGGGCTGAAGGGCTTACGGATGTAGTCATCAATGCCCAGCTCGAATCCCTGCAGCTCGTCCTGCTCCTCGGATTTGGCCGTCAGCATGATGATAGGTACCTTAGAGGTCTTGCGAATCTGTCTCGTCACGCCGTACCCGTCCAGGCGCGGCATCATAACATCCACAATTAAAAGAGCAATGTCCGGATTGTTCTCAAAGCATTCCAGCGCCGCCATGCCGTCTCCGGCCTCGAGCACCTCGTACCCGGCACGCACCAGAAAGTCGTGCACGAGCTTGCGCATTCTCTCTTCGTCATCCACCACCAAAATTTTCTGCATGTCGCCACCTCCCCTACTGCACGCATATTTTGCGTGATGTTATTGTATTCACAGCGTTTCCGGCGACAGGGTGGCGGCAGAATGTCCAGCGTTCGGGGCCTTGCGAAGCCTCGGTGCTTGCGAGCGTCTTGTGCGAGCTTAGCACCGCTAGGTCCGAGGACG
>CAVBQH010000138.1:0-6255 GCA_963597485.1 Acutalibacteraceae bacterium | reverse complement strand
CTTATAAGGCAAACCGCCCAGCTCGGCCGGGCGGTTTGCCTTATAAGAGCTGCCCGCGAGCTCTTTTTCGATGCAGCCGCCGGGATTCTGCCCTGGGACATTGAAAGCCCCAAACGCTACCTTCTGGAGCTGCGGCTTTCCAAGGGGGATACGCTCCTGCAGAAAGAGGAGCTTCACATTGGATTTCGCGAGACAGCCTTTGATCCGGATCACGGCTTCTTCCTGAATGGCAGAAAGGTCAAGGTCAACGGCGCCTGCCAGCACCCGGATCAGGGGGCGCTGGGGACCGCCTTCTATGCGGATGCGCTGCGCCGGCAGTTTGAAATTCTCAAAAAAGCAGGTATCAATGCCATTCGCTTCTCCCACAATCCGTTTGCGGCAGAGGCACTGGATATTGCCGATGAGATGGGCCTTTTGGTCATGGATGAGGCCTTTGACATGTGGGAGCGCTGCAAGACCGAGTATGACTATGCACGCTTTTTCGACGCGTGGCAGCACAAGGACATCGAAAGCTTTGTGCGAAGAGACCGGAATCATCCGTGCGTTATTCTGTGGAGCATCGGCAATGAGATCTATGATCAGCATGTGGACGAGCGCGGCTACGAGGTATCAAAGCTCCTCATGGAAGAGGTGCAGGCGCTGGATCCGCTCGGCAATGCGCGGGTAACCACCGGCTCCAATTACATGCCATGGGAGAATGCGCAGCGCTGCGCAGAGCTCTACAAAATTGCCGGGTACAACTATTCGGAAAAATATTACGAGGTCCACCATAAGGCACATCCGGACTGGGTGATTTACGGCTCGGAAACGGCATCCATCTGCTTTAGCCGCGGAATCTATCATTTTCCGCTGAGGGCCGGGATTCTGGCGGATGAGGACGAGCAGTGCTCGGCGCTTGGCAATTCGGTAACCAGCTGGGGAGCGAAGAGTATGGAGGACTGCATTGCCATCGACCGTGATCTGGAATTCTCTATGGGGCAGTTCCTCTGGACGGGTTTTGACTACATCGGAGAGCCGACGCCGTACCATACCAAGAATTCGTATCTGGGCTTTGTAGACACAGCGGGCTTCCCGAAGGATGCCTACTATGTGCTGCAGTCGGCGTGGACGGATGTGAAGGCAGCGCCGATGGTCCATATTTTCCCCTACTGGGACTTCAACGAGGGACAGGAGATTGACCTGCGCGTTTGCTCCAATGCGGAGGAAGTGGAGCTTTGGGTGAACGGGAAGAGCCTCGGAAGGCAGAAGCTGGACCATGCCCCCGGCAGCGGCAAACATCTGATTGCAGACTGGCAGGTTGTTTATGAAAAGGGCGAGGTGACGGCCATTGCCTATGAAGGCGGAAGAGAGGTTGCAAGACAGACTCGCCGCTCCTTTGGCGATACGGATCACTTTATAATTCAAGAGGAGCCGTATAACTACGGAAGGCTTCACTTCTATGAAATCAGTGCTGTGGATGCCGACGGAAATCCGGTGGAGAACGCGGCAGACCGCGTCTGTGTGAGTGTGCAGGGCGGAAGGCTTCTCGGACTGGATAACGGAGACAGCACGGATTATGACAGCTACCAGTCCTCGGAGCGCAATCTCTTCTCCGGAAAGCTTCTGGCGATTGTAGAGGACGATGAGCAGGGCAGTGCAGAGGGAATTCATGTAACCGTTGCACCGGCAAAACGCCATCCCGTGCGGAAGGTTATTCTGCATGCCGAGGACGGACAGCACTTTGATCCGGAGCACACCGTGCTGCACGCAAGAGCAGAGATTGCACCGGCCCTTGCAGAGGATCAGGAGGTGGTCTTCTCCGCTGTGGATGACAACGGCGTTCCGACGAATATCGTAACGCTGGAGGCTGAGGGAAACTGCGTAACGATGACGGCGCTGGGGGACGGTGCATTCCATCTTCGCGCTGTTTCGAAGGGAGGAACGGATCACGTTCGGATCATCTCACAGCTGGAATATAAGGTCGATGGACTGGGCGCCGCTTACCTTGATCCGTACGGATTTATTTCGGCAAGCCTGTACACCGGACACAGCGGCGAGATTGGAAACGGCAACGAAAAGGGTGTTGCAACCTCCCGTGACGGCGAAACGGTGGTGACCTGGTCGGGGATGGATTTCGGACCAGTCGGTTCAGATGAGATCACGATTCCGATTTTTGCACTGTCCGGAGAAGAATATCCCATTGAGCTTTGGGAGGGAATCCCGGGAGAAGAGGGGGCTGTGCTCCTTGCCCGCGAGATCTACTGCAAGCCCTGCATATGGAACACCTACCAGCCGGCCACCTATACGCTCTCACACCGGCTTAAGGGACTTGCAGTATTCAGTATCCGTGTGCACCAGAAGATTCATATCAAGGGCTTTACCTTTACCAGACGGGAAAAGGCCTGGACCAAGCTGTATGCGGCAGAGACCGACGGCGTTTACGGAGATACCTTCCGGATGGACGGACAGGCCGTTCGCGGCATTGGCAACAACGTATCACTTCTGTTTAAAAATATGGATTTTGCCGCCCATCCGCTGCATGGAATCCGCATTGCCGGCAGCACGCCGCTGGAGGGCAACACGATTCATGTGCGGTTCTATGACGGAGAAACGGAAGAAAAGGAAATTATTGAATTCCGGGGAGACGGCGAGAAGGTGCAGGAATTTGCACTTCCGGAGCGAAGCGGCAGGTGGGATCTTACGTTTGTGTTCCTGCCCGGGTCGAACTTTGACTTTGAGTGGTTCCAGCTGTACTAAGGAAAAGCTGACATAATCAGCATTTCCTTAGGATAGCAGTGACCATGGTCACTCGGAACCACTGACGTGGTTTCCTTTCTGATTCATCTCGCGGAAGGCGGAGGGAGTCATTTCCTTTTCCGCCTTAAACACGCGGGTGAAGGTCGAGAGAGAATTAAAGCCGGACTGCATCGCAACATCCGTGATGGAAAGGTCCGGATTGGCCAGAAGCTGCTCGGCAGATTCAAGCCGCCTTTGAATCAGATATTCATGGCTGGAGCAGCCGGTGAATTCCTTGAACAGACGGGAGAAGTGGAACTTGGAAAAGCCCGCGATCTCTGCCAGGCGGTCGGTGTTAATCTCCTCGTCCAGATGATCGGTGATGTAATTGCAGACCTCCATGAACTTCGCCACGTACTCCTGGCGCTTGTCCTTGGGAAATTCTCTGGAATGCGACACGCGGTAGATGTTGGTACGTCCGAGATAAGCAAAAAACTCCAGAAGCCTCGACCAGATGATGGCGCCGCTGTAGGGGGTATCCTCGTCGTATTCGCGGATAACATCCTGAAGAAGGGACTGCAGCTTCTCATTCAGAGGCGGATAGGCGGTCTGTGTGATTAAAAGGTAGGGCTGGATGGCCTGCATAACCTGCCGCATGCTGGTGATCATCTGCAGAAGATTGTAATCAAAGAGAATGAAGATTCGTTCTCCGGTTTCCGGCGGCGTATAGGAGTGGATGGTGCCGGGAGCGACCACCAGAATGTCACCGGGGACCAGCTCATGCTCCTGTGTTCCGATCCGCACGGTGTAATTCTCCTCCAGAGGATATAAAATCTCAATGGCGGCATGCCAGTGAGGAGGAAAGTGAATGGTATTGCGGTTGTGATACAGCCGTACTCCCTGGATATCGGAATAGGTAATCTCCTCACGGATACCGTGGAGGCGAGGATGAAATTCATCAATAACGGTAGTGTTTTCTGATTCGGACAATGCAAAACCTCTCTGCACGAAATTTATGACAACCTTTGAAACAGGGCAATGCGCCGCGATTTACATTTTTCATAGTATATACGATTTTGCATTTTTCGCAAAGGCTGACAAAAAAAGAGCACATTCTGCAGGGTGGGCGTTTTGGGGTCTTCGATACAATGATTTTTCGTATCTGACCGGTCGCATCGCGGATTTGCGATAGCAACTTCGAGATGGGGGCTGAATAGTTATATTTTTTCTGCTTGTAACACTGTGACTGTAATATAGCGGACAGGCGATGGGCCGTGTCTGCGGAATGGAGGATACAATGACAAATACATGGAAACAGTTGTGGCTTTCCTGGCACCCTGTGAAGGATCTGGGATTTGGCAGGTACGCGGAAATGATTTGCCTCAGCGGATTTGAGAAGAGCCGTGTTGCAGATTCTGCTGCGAGAGAATTAAAGGCCGGACTTCTCGGAATGCTTGGCAGGGATGCTGTAATCGGTACAGATCCGTCTGCGGCGGGCATTTGCCTGAAAAAGGCGGATGCAGCGGCATGGATCGAGGAATCGGTGTATGCAGGGGTTTCGGAAAATCAGAGAGAAGAAAGCTATCGGATTCAGGTAACACAGGATCAGATCCTGATCGAAGCCCAGGGAGAGAAGGGAGCTCTCTACGGAGCATTTGCACTGCTTCGGGCGATGGCAACCGGAAAGACACCCGAGGAGGCGCAGCAGACGCAGATTCCTTCCAACCCGCTTCGCATGCTCAATCACTGGGATAATATGACCAATGATATTGAGCGCGGATATTCCGGAGATTCCTTCTTTTTCGTGGACGGAACGGTTATTGTGGATGAGAGGACCAGAGACTATGCGCGTCTGGTTTCCAGCGTTGGCATCAACGCAGTAGTCATCAATAACGTAAATGTAAAGGGCGATGCGACAGACCTGATTACCGAGCGGTATTTTGATAAGCTGGCTGAGATGTCGGAGATTTTTGCAGACTATGGAATCAGCCTGTACCTGAGCCTTAACTTTGCCTCTCCGATCGAGATCGGAGGATTGGATAACTGCGATCCGCTGAATGAAGAGGTCATTGCGTGGTGGAAGGATAAGGTGAAGGAGGTCTTTGATCGGATTCCGAACTTCGGCGGCTTCCTGGTGAAGGCGGATTCCGAGGGGCGCCCCGGTCCCTTTACCTATGGAAGAACGCAGGCAGACGGCGCCAACATGCTGGCAGATATCGTAAAGCCTTACGGCGGCATCATCATCTGGCGCTGCTTTGTCTACAACTGCACGCAGGACTGGAGAGATTACAAGACCGACCGTGCTCGCTCCGGCTATGATAACTTCAAGGCAATGGACGGAGATTATCATGACAACGTGATTCTTCAGATCAAAAACGGACCGATGGATTTCCAGATTCGTGAGCCGATTCACCCGCTGATGGGAGGACTTCGCCGGACCAACCAGATGCTGGAGGTGCAGATTGCACAGGAATACACCGGACATCAGATTGATGTGTGCTACCTGATGCCGATGTTCAAGGAAGTGCTGGAGTATCACACCTATTGCACAAACCATCCGGAGAAGGAGGACCGTCTCCAGGAGGGGGCCGGCGATCAGGTAAAGGATATTGTGAGCGGACGCACCTACGGCAACCAGAGGAGCGGCATGGCAGGAATGGCTGCGGTTGCCAATACCGGAAACGATGCAAACTGGACCGGAAATGATCTGGCAGCAGCAAACCTGTACGGATTTGGCCGTCTTGCCTTTGATACCGAGCTTTCCAGCGAGGAGATTGCAAGGGAGTGGGCAATGATGACCTTTGATACCGATTCGGAGGCCATTGATGTCATCGTGAAGATTCTGATGGGATCCCGCGCAACCTATGAAAAATACACCAGCCCGCTTGGCATCGGTTGGATGGTGACGCCGGGATTCCATTACGGATGCAGTGTGGATGGCTATGAGTACTCTCGCTGGGGTACCTACCACCGCGCGGATCATCTCGGCATCGGTGTGGATCGTTCCAGCCACGGCACCGGTTATGCACAGCAGTATTATCCGGAGAATGCCGAACAGTATGAGGATCCGCACAAGTGCCCGGAGGAGCTGCTTCTGTTCTTCCATCATATTCCGTATACATGGAAGCTTTCGACCGGCAAGACGCTGATTCAGCACATCTATGATTCGCATTTTGAGGGATATCAGGAGGCGGAAGAGATGGCAAATGCATTTGCGGCGCTGAAGGGAAGAATTCCGGAGGAGTCGTTTGCAAACATTTCGGAGAGGTTCTCACTACAGCTTGCCAATGCAAGAGAGTGGAGAGATCAGGTGAATTCCTACTTCTTCCGCAAGAGCGGCATTCCGGACGAAAAGGGAAGAGAGATCTTCTGAAACCTTTGAAACGGGCAATTTCTGCGTGTGATATTCGTGCTGAGGAGGTCGAAAGACGGACCGGCGCAAGGAAAGCAATATCAACCGCAAGAACTGCAAAGAAAACACGCGAAACCTGCTGAGTCCTGTACATTTTGCTTGAAACCCGTTGTCTATAAATGTACAAA